>JBFGYM010000010.1:0-20169 GCA_041587435.1 Woeseiaceae bacterium | reverse complement strand
GTTGGTCCTGCCCGCTTCGAGCGCCGCCAGGATGTGCAGGTAGTGCGCCCACGTTTCCGCCCAGTCCTCGGCCGGGTGCGCGCTGGCATAGGCCGAGATGAAGTCGCGCTCCCATCCCGGATCCGGCCCTGTCGCGTAATAACGCTGTAGCGCAAGGTCGTAACCCTCTCTCTCGTCGCCGAAAAACGCGCGCGCCGCCGCTCGCTGCGCGTCGTCGAGAATGACATCGAAGTAATAATGGCCCGCCTCGTGACGGAAGTGACCGAGCAGCGTCCGGTACGGCTCGTTCATGAGGACGCGCATCTCCTCGCGGTAGACCGCGTCGGCCTCGGCCGCATTGATCGTTATGACGCCCCTCGCGTGGCCGATGCTGACGTGCTCCTCGTGGACGTCCGGATTGGTGCGCCGGTCCTCCTTGAACACGAAACGCAGGTGGCGCTCACCGACGGGCAGTCCCAGGCGCAACAGGTCGTACAACAGCCGGCGCTTCGCCTCTTCGAGCTTGCGCCAGCGGGGCAGGTTCTCGGGTTTCGACAGGGCCGGGATGATCTCGCTCGTTTCGCACGACACGCACAGCTCGCCAGGACCGGGCGCCAGCCAGTTGCAGCGAATTGCCGCGTCCCGGTTCGCGCAGAACGCGATGCCTGCCCCGGGCTCCGGCTCGGCCTGCATCATTAGCGTGTTCGGATCGAACGCCAGCCGTCGGTTGCAGTTGCCGCACGTGTGGTTGTCGAAATAGACGGCCCCCCCGCAGCGGCAAGCGAGCGGCTTCATCCGTGGTCCCCGGGCAGGAACCAGGTGCTGATCACTTCCTGGTGCACGTCGCCGAGCCGCCGCTGCGTATCGTCCATCAGCCGGCCGATGGCGGCCGCGCTGACCTCTCTCGACGGCCGGATGAGTTCGCGGACCGCGTTCAGTGCCGCGGCCGTCTGCTTGCCTCTCGGCAGGGAAGCGCAGCTTGCCGATGCCTGTTCGACGCAGCAGGCGATGGCGCGGGGAAAAGCTGTGTCCCGTACCAGGAAATCGACGACACGAGCGCCGTCGACCTGTGGCTGGCAGAACTGCCGGTACATCTGGAAACCGCTGACCGACTTGAGCACGTTGGTCCACAGGCTCGAGCTGTAACGGCGCACGAGTTCCTCGTTATGCTGCATGTAGGCGGCCGCCACTTCGATGATGCGGCTCGTCATGTCGGCCCGCTCGATGCTCTGTCCCAGCGTCAGGAAATGATACGGGCTGTGGTGGCTCATCGTGCCGGCCAGCAGCCCCATGATCTGCTGGCAGCGACCAATGCATTCGGCGAGCACGTCGAACCGGTCGTCGTCGCGTGTCGCCGCCGGCAGATTGCGCGCGGCAAACTGGTTTAGCTCATTGATGGCCTCCCAGGCCTCGTGCGGCAACAGGTCGCGCGTGTTGCGCATGTTCTCGCGCGCCGAGCGCAAGGAACAGGCCAGCGAGGCTTGACTCTCGGCGTCGGCCAGCAGGAACGCGAGGATGCCGAGCTCGTCCTCGTCCCGGCCGCTCTCCCGGAAAGCCGGCTCGGCGCCGAAGATCCGTACCAGCTCGTGCCAGCCCACGCCGGCATCCTCGGGCAGGTCCAGCAGCAGCAGCGAGTACTGCTGCACGATGCGCGCCGTGTTCTCCGCGCGCTCGACGTAGCGGCCGGTCCAGTACACGCGCTCCGCGGCTCGCGACAACATCAGCTTGCGCCCTCGATGATCCACGTGTCCTTGCTGCCGCCGCCCTGTGACGAGTTGACGACGAGTGAACCCTTGCGCATGGCGACGCGCGTCAACCCGCCCGCGGTGACCGACACGCTTTCGCCCTGCAGGATGAACGGGCGCAGGTCGAGGTGGCGGGGTTCGACCTTTTGCCCGCTCAGCGACGGCGCCGTCGACAGGTCGAGCGTCGGCTGGGCGATGTAGTTGCGCGGGTCAGCCTTCAGCAGTTCGCGGAACTTGCGGTGGTCCTTGCGCGAGGCGTGCGGCCCGACCAGCATGCCGTAACCGCCGGATTCGTTGGCCGGCTTGACGACGAGTTCGGGCAGCTTTTTCAGCACGTGGTCGAGATGGGCAGGGTCCGAGCAGCGCCAGGTCGGCACGTTGGGAATGATCGGGTCCTCGGCCAGGTAGTACTTGATGATGTCGGGCACGTAGGAGTACACGACCTTGTCGTCGGCCACGCCCGAGCCCGGCGCATTCGCGATCGCCACGTTGCCGGCACGCCACGCTCTGACGAGTCCCGGGACGCCGAGCATCGAGTCGGGCCGGAACGCCTCCGGGTCCATGAACACGTCGTCGATGCGGCGGTAGATCGTGTCGACCCGGTTCAGGCCGTCGATTGAGCGAACGTAGACGCAATCGTCGTCGCCGACGACGAGGTCGCCGCCCTCGACCAGTTCCGCGCCCATCGTCCTCGCGAGGTAACTGTGTTCGAAGTAGGCGCTGTTGTAGATACCCGGGGTCAGGACGACGATCTCGGGTTTCGGGTTCGGCGCCGATTCGGGCGCGATCGACTCGAGCATCGCGGACAGCGCCGTCGGGTACTCGCTGACCGGCCGGACGCGGTGATTCTGGAAGAGCGAAGGGAAGACGCGCTTGATGACGTTGCGGTTCTCGAGCATGTAGGACACGCCCGACGGCACGCGCAGGTTGTCCTCGAGCACGTAGAGCGTGCCGTCCCCGCCACGCACGAGGTCGGATCCGCAGACATTCGCCCAGACGCCGTGGCGCGGACTGAAGCCTTTGCAGGCGGTGAGGTAACTGCGGGAGCTGTCGATCAGCTCGGCCGGTACGACCTTGTCTTTGATGATCTTGCGGTCGTTGTACAGGTCGTCGATGAACAGGTTGAGCGCCTGCACGCGCTGCACGAGGCCCGCCTCGGTGCGGTCCCATTCCTGGCTGGTGATTGCGCGCGGAATAAGATCCAGCGGCCAGGCCCGGTCGATGTTGTCGCCTTCGGAGTAGATCGTGAAACTGATCCCCATGTCGACGATCGTCTTGTCCACCGCCCGCTGCCGTGCAACCAGCTCCCGGGGGAGCATCGTGCTGAAGTACTCGACGAGCATCCTCGCGTGCGGCCGCGCATTGCCGTGCGCATCGACCAGCTCGTCGAAGAAGCGGCCCGTGTCGTAACTGGATCCGGCAAATTGCATGGTTTTTACGTTACCACGGCGGCGCCGGCTATGCCGGGCTCGGCAATTTGCCGTCGACGAGAAACTGCGCGCGGGGAAACGTGTACAGCTCGTCACCCAGTCGGAAATCGACACCGCTGACACGTGTCTCGCACAAGCCGTGTCTCGGGTTGCGGTGTTTGCGCGAGCGCAGCGCCTGCGGTGAAAAAAGCGCCACGTTGAGCCTGTCGTCGGTCGTCCGCGCGGACAGGTAGGTGATCCCCTCGATGCCGCGCTCGCGCAACACCGAGCCGAGCGCCTGGCACGGCCCGTAGTCGGAGCGGTGCCGTAAAATCGCCTCGTGCTTTCTGAAGGGTTTTCTCGACAGGTCGAAGCCGCTCTCCGTCCTGTACAGCGCGTCGAACACCGTGAACTGGCTGATGACGCGGTCCGCGAACGGCCGCCGCATGCCCTCGAGAAACACGAGCCGGTAAAACGCCGCCTCGGAGAACAGCGCGATGCGATCCAGCGCACCGTAGAACAGGCTCGGCTCGAACCGTCGGCCGAAGCGCGACCCCCACGGCAAGGGCGGGTATCGCCAGGGCGTCCGGAGCAGGTAGTCGAACTTCTGCAACCGGGCGTGCCAGGCGCCGTCCGGCTTGGAATCGTCGAGCAGGCCCTCGAGCACGTCGTGCTCGGCGAGGTTGTCGGTCAGCCTCAGCGTGACCTTTTGTTCCTGGTTTTCGACCAGTCGCCGCAGGGTACCCATGATCGTTGTCGGCCGGGTTTGCGCAGCGACGCGTCGCCAGAACGACTCGTCAAACCTTGGCACGAATCGCGTCCAGGTACTCGCAGACGGTGACGAGGCCCGAGACGCTGAGCAGTTGCTGCCCGGGCACACCCCCGGTATGCCGGTTCGGCGTCGAGAGCCATTGCCGCATCTGTTCACCGTTGTCGTCCACGAGAACGGCCAGTGATCGGTAGCAGCGCAGCAGCAGTTTCGCCAGCTCGCCCGCCTTGCTGTCCGGGTCGACACCGGCCCGCGAAATGCTCGAACGATCGCGGCCCAGCACCTTGCCGAGGTCGCTGCGTGACATCCCCATGCGTTCCGAGGCGCGCAGGACCGCCTTGCCGAGGACGGCGGCGGGGTCGGGTCGAAGTGCACGGTTCGTGGTCGCCATGGACTCACTCTAGCCGTTCTGCAGCTCTGGTGCAAATGCACCGTTCACGATATTTCCGTGCAAATTACCGCAAGAATCACGAGCGCAGGAGCCGCAGGCTCTCCTCGATCAGGTTGGCGCGCGGCGAGCGCACCGGAAACGTCGCGTAGGCATGCCGCTCGAACACCGGCGCGTCGGCGACCTCGTGCAGCAGACCGAGTTCGAGGTCCTTGCGTACCATGCGGCGCGGCAGGTAGGCGCTGCCGCCGACGAGGTTGATGTATTCCAGCGCCATCTTGGCGAGCGACACGCGCGTGGTTGCCTCGGGGGCATCCGGGAACGCGCGGCGGTGATCGAGGGCGAACGTCAGTCCCCAGTCCACGTAGACGTAATGCGACCGCAAGGCCTGCTCCGCGTCCAGGCCGCCCATGCTCGAGACCAGCACGAACTCGACCCTGGCCACTTCTCGAATCTGCATGATGTCGAGCTGTGCAGGCTCGAGCATGATCGCAACGTCGAGCGTGCCGTCGATCAGTTTCCGCGTCAGCACGTCCGGCGACTGGGCCTCCGCGATGAGCGCGAGGCCTGGCCGGCTGCGCCGTACGTCATGCAGCCAGCGCTGCAACATGACGTCCCAGAGCCGCAGGCTGCCGCCGATGACGAGCTGCTGCCCCGCCTCGCCGAGCGCAACGTCCTGGCGCGCCGCACGCCATGCCGCGATGATCTTCTCGGCGTGACGGACGAGCCGGGCGCCCTCCGGCGTCAGGCGCATCTCCCGGGTACTGCGCTCGAACAGCGTGACGCCGAGCCGCTCCTCGAGGGTTTTCAGCCGGCTGCTCACGGCGGCCTGGGTAATCGACAGCGCGCCGGCCGAGCGGCCGAAGTGGCGCGTTCGGTGTAGCTCCAGGAAGGTCCGCAGCAGCTCGAGGTCCATCCCGGATATATAGAATTAATTTGTGAGATTAGCAATTTTTTTTAGTTTTACTTATTTATTGCCGTCGTCTAGGGTGTCCGGCCCGACAAGGTTCCGGAGGCATCCCGTGGCGACAGACTCACGGAAAACGCCGCCTGGCCGCCTGCATCGCGTTTCGACGAAGGCCGCGTATACTCGCGCGGCGCGCGACAAACTCGTCGCCTCGAGGTCAAGGCTCGACGGCGTCAATGCTGCGCTGCGACAGGCAGTCGCCACGGGCCGGCTGAGTGACGGCGGGCAACTGGAGCAGGCGCGCGCGGCGATGGAGACCCGTTTCGCCGAGGCGCAAGCGCGCCTCGCGCGCTTGCAGAAATCCGGCGACGACAACTGGGAAGCGCTGCGTGACGAGGTCGACAACGCCTGGGAGGACCTCGCGGGCGCGATACGGATTCTGGTTGCGAGATTTGACGATGAGACACGTCGCGCAGACGATACGAATGACGAATGAGGCTCCAATGACCAAGACACTGTCTTTCCATCTCCTGGTCCTCGCGGCCGCCACGCTGGCGTCGGTGGCCGCCCGGGCCGATGACGGACGCGAGCAGCCGATCAGCGCCGAACGGCCGGGCTTCAGCTCGTCGCCCATCGCGCTGGCGCCCTCGGTCTGGCAGCTCGAGGCCGGCTACCAGTTCACGCGCGACGACAGTGCCGACACGGATGCGCACACGGTGCCGCTCGCGCTGTTGCGCTACGGCATCTCCGACATGGTGGAGCTGCAGATCAGCTGGCCCGGGTACAACTGGATCGACACGCCCGGGCGGGACTTCGAGGGTGCCAGCGACGCATCTGTCGGCGTCAAGATCGAACTGACCGGAGCGGATGCCGTGGTGCCGCTCGCCCTCTACGCCGGCGCCAGCCTGCCGGTCGGCGCGGACCGATTTTCGAGTGACGAGGTCATTCCCACGCTCGGACTGTTGTGGTCCTACGACCCGGGCATCGCCCTGTTCGGCACGGCACTGGTGGCGTCAGACGACGGCGACCTGTCGCTCGGCAATGCCGTGGGCGTCAGCCTGCCTGTCTCGGACCGGACCAGCTCGTTCATCGAGTACTTCGGCCTGTTCGCCGACGGCCAGGGCGCCGAGCACTACATCAACGGCGGCTTCGCTTATCTCGCCCGCCACCACGTGCAGCTCGACCTGCACGCTGGCGCCGGCCTGAACAGCCGCGCAGCAGACCTGTTCGTCGGTCTCGGCATCGCGTACCGGTTCTAGTCGACCGGTGCGAATATCCAGCCACAACGCGACGGCGCTGCTGACCTTCCTCGCCGTGCCCGCTCTGGCGGGCGACATCGCCTGGGAAGCCGGCATCACGGCCGTTGTCCAGGACGCCGACGACAGCCGGGTGGAATCCGAGATCACGGCGTCCCTCGACCTCTTCGCGCGCTGGTCGACCGGTTCCGGCGAGTGGTTGCTGTACGTCGAAGGCAGCACGTCGCCGAACCCCGACGGCGTGTCGAATTTCTACCCGACCGTCAACGGCGATGCGCGCTCTGTTCTTACACGCAACGACAGCGGCACCGTGCAGGTGTCGGAACTCAACTACACGTTTTCGCTGCAGGGCGGGCGGCGCTCGCTGATGCTGGGGCTGATCGACCCCTCGGCCTGGCTCGACCGGGGCCGTATCGCCAACGACGAGAACCGCCATTTCCTGAACGGCAGCTTCGTCAACAACGCGACGATCGAGTTTCCCGACTACTCGCTCGGCGCCGTCTACCGGCGACTGGCGAACGGCCGGCACCCCGAGCTGACGTTGATCGTTTCGGGCTCGGATGGCATTCAGGACACGCCGGATCGCAGTTACCAGGATCTGCTCGATCTGACGGACCAGGGACGGGGTGTCTTCGCGGGCTTCGGCGCGAGCTGGTTGCGCGAGCAGTTTTCGTGGCGAGCGGGCGCCTGGTTGCGCAGCGACGACCACGTCGTTGCAGAGGACGAGACCCGCACCGACATCAACTATGGCGTTTACGGTGTCTTCGGCTGGCAGTCCGGCCCCGACGCCATCAACGTGCGGGCAGGCCTTGCCAATGCCGACGTCTCGATCGCGAGCGAATTCCTCGCGATCGCGTACGAGCGCCGGACGAGGGCGGGCCGGGTCGGGCTCGGCGTCGCACGCACGTTCATCAGTGACGGCTTCCGCGGCGAGGGTGTCGACCATGCCTGGGACGTGGAAGCCTTTTTGCGCATTACGGTTTTCGGCGGCAATGGCCACCTGACCCCGTCTCTGCAATACGTGCGTAACCCCGGCTTCGACGCTACCGGCGATACGGTCAGCTCGACCGCGCTCGTCGCCGGCATTCGTTTTCACTTGTCGTTCGAAAGGTAAGAGAATGGCCAGCATGCAAATAGCCGCATTGTGCGGGATCGTATTCGTCGGCCTCATCTGCCAGTGGACAGCCTGGCGGCTCAAGGTGCCCGCCATCCTGTTCCTGCTCCTTGCGGGTATTGCCGCCGGCCCGGTGTTCGGCCTGCTCGATTCGCAGGCGCTGCTCGGCGACCTCCTCACGCCGTTCGTATCGATCGCCGTCGCGATCATCCTTTTCGAAGGAAGCCTGACGCTCAAGCTGCCGGAAATCCGGGGGCACGGCTCGGTCGTTCGCAACCTCGTGACGGCGGGCGTGGTCGTCTCGTGGGTCTGCGGCGGGCTGGCCGCCTACCTGATTCTCGGCCTCGATCCCTACCTCGCCGCGCTGTTCGGCGCCATTGTCACGGTCAGCGGGCCAACCGTCGTCATGCCCCTGCTGCGATCGATCCGGCCGTCGACGACGGTCGCCAGCGTGCTGCGGTGGGAATCGATCCTCATCGACCCCATCGGCGCCATCCTTGCGCTGCTGGTATTCGACGTCATCCTGGCCGTACAGGGCAGCGCGGACATCGTGCATGTCGCCAAGGCGCTCGCGGCGATCATCGTCGTCGGCACTGGCGCCGGCATCGCGGGCGGTCAGTTGCTGGGCCTGGCCTTTCGCCATCGCCTGATTCCCGACCTGCTGCGCGAATACACCGCGCTCGGGTTCGTGCTCGCCGTGTTTGCGCTGGCCGAAGCGTTACAGTCCGAGTCGGGCCTGCTCGCCGTCACGCTGATGGGCATCTGGGTCGGCAACATGAAACACGTCGAGATCGAGGACGTCCTGAGTTTCAAGGAGACCGTGACGGTACTACTGATCTCGGGACTGTTCATCATTCTTGCCGCGCAGCTCGATCTCGGTGCCCTGATGTCGCTCGGGGGCGGCGCACTCGCAATCCTGGCCGTCCTGCAGTTCGCCGCTGGGCCGCTGCGCGCCTTCATCAGTTCGGCCGGCAGCACGTTGAGTTTTCGCGAACGTCTATTCGTCGGCTGGGTGTTTCCGCGCGGTATTGTCGCGGCCGCCATCTCGTCACTGTTCGCATTGCGCCTCGGTGAGATCGGCTACCCGGGTGCCGACGTGCTGGTACCGCTCGTGTTCAGCATCATCATCGGCACGGTCATCATTCAAAGCGTCACGGCCAAACCCGTTGCGAACCTGCTGGGCGTCTCGGCGCCGGAACCCACCGGCGTCCTGGTCGTCGGCGCAAACCAGGTCGCGCGTCTTTTTGCCAAGTCCCTGCACGATGCCGGCAAGACGGTCGTCGTCGCCGACTCTCACTGGGCGAGCATTCGCAAGGCCCGCATGCTGGGCCTGCCGGTTTTCTACGGCAGCCCGGTCTCCCGCTACGCCGAAGACAATCTCGACCTGGCCGGCATTGGCACCTTGCTCGCGACGTCGCGGAGGCCTGGCCTGAACGAGCTCGCGTGCACCCGCTTTGCCGCGGATTTCGGCCGCGATCACGTGTTCGTCATCAGCAACCGCTCGGAGGCATCGCACGAGAAGCACGCAGTCAGCGGCGCGACCGCGGGCCGCGTCCTGTTCGACGGGGACCAGACCATCGATGCCTTGCTGGCGCGTATCAGGAAAGGCGAGCAGTCGAAGACAACGGAACTATCGGACGAGTACGGCTACGCCAAGTACCTCGAAGAGCACCCGGAGCGCCTCATCCTGTTCGTCATCGACAACCAGGGACTCGTGAGGTTTCCGGTGCACGATGCGGACTTCGCGCCGGTCACCGGGTGGCGCGTGGTTGCACTTGCGCCGTAACGGCGGCGAGACAGCCGCCAGTCCGCGCTTGCACGCCCCTGGGTCGCCGATGCTATCGTACGGCACATGCTCAAGGACCTGGTGAACCGAGTCGCGGCAGCCATTGCCGCGACCGACGACAGTGATGACATCGCCGGCCGCGACGACGCCATTCGCCTCGCAACGGCGGTGCTCATGATCGACGTCGCGCGCGCCGACCACGTCTTCGACGAGACCGAACTCGAACGTGTGCTGCAACTCGTGAAATCGCGTTTCGGTCTGTCGCCCGGCGACGCCGAGGCCCTCGTCCGCGAGGCCGGCGAACACGCCGATGATCTCGTCTCCGCCTACGATTTCACGAAGATTCTCCATGAGCATCTCGACCACGACGAAAAAGCGCGAGTCGTCGAATTGCTGTGGCTCGTCGCCTATGCCGACGGGCGGCTCGACAAGTACGAGGACTCGCTGGTCCTGAAAATCAGCGATCTCCTGCATGTCAGCCGCGGGCGCGTGATGCGCCTCAAGCACGACGCAGCCCGCGGAGCCCGGGTCGATACCGGAACCCGGCCTAAAGATCAGTGAGCATCCGCCGATAACCCGCGTATCGGTGGATCCCAAGGCCGCTCCGGGCTAGCCCGCGGCCGGAAATCCGGCGCAATGGAATGCCATGTCGGTACTGAACAGCCTGCAAAACCTGTCGATCGCGACGCGTGTCAGCGGCTTTGTCGCCCCGGCGCCGCCGCGCCAGGCGACATCCGGGGTCGACCCGAACCGACAGGCTGATTTCCGGCAGGCACACGGGCGCCTGCTGCGGCTGTTCGACGCCTTGCAGCAGCTCGCCGACCTGGCAGGGGTCGAAACCCGCTTCAAGCTGGACCTGCCCGACGCCAGGTCGTCAAGCCCCCTCGGGCTCGATCTCACCGCGCTTGCCGCGACCCTGACCTCGACCGAGGAAATCAATGCGTCGCCAATGTCCTTTGCGCCGTTCGGCCCGGAGTGGACCGGGCTCTCGGATGCGTTGATCACGATCGGCGGGGAATACAACGGCGCCAACGGCACCGACACGCTGACGGTCGAGTCGAGGCGTACCGGCGTGCACGGCGTCAACAACCTGCGCATCTGGATCAACGATTCCGGCGGCAATCGCGTTGCGAACCTCGACATCCGGGGCAACGATCCGATCGACCAGCCTTACGACCTCGGTAACGGCCTGTTCCTGACCCTGGGCGCCGGCGCCACCGTCAACCAGGATACGGCCACCTTCGACGTGTTCGATGCCGTGGGCGCGGTCGTGAATCCCGCCAACCCGCTCGGCGGGCTGCGCAACAGCAACCCCAACCTGCAATTCGGAACGGCGCCCGTCGTCGACGGCGCGTTCACGATCAACGGCGAGGCGATCAGCGTCGCGACGACGGATTCGATCAACACCGTGATCGCGCGCATCAACGCCTCCGCCGCCGGCGTCACTGCAACCTTCAATGCAACGAATGAATCGATCGATTTCATCCAGAACACCGAGGGATCGGTGCCGACCATTGATCTCGCCGGTGACACGTCCAACTTCCTCGCGGCGACGAAGCTCGCGAGCGCCATGGTCACGCCGGGCGTCGACCCCGACGACGAGAAACTGCTGTCGGACGTCGCGGCATTCTCCGCCGTGGTCGCCGGCGACGTGTTGATCAACGGCGAGGCGATCTCCATCGATCCGGGCGCCGACAGCCTGGCCACGGTGATCGACAGCATCAACGCATCGGCGGCGGGCGCCGTCGCTTCCTTCGATACGGCAACGCAGCGCGTGGTCATCGAAGCGACTGAATCCGCATCGATCCTCGAACTCGACGGCAACGGCACCAACCTGTTCTCCGCGCTGCTCATACCGGAGGGGCGCGTCGATCCGGAGGTGGAGTCGAACGGCATCTCGCGCAGCCGCTCCTACCGGATCGCGGACGCCGCCGAACTGGCGTTCGAGGAACTCGCCGGCCTGTTCCGCGACGAGTCGTTTGCCGCCGGCGCGACCTATGCGGGCGCATTTCGCGGCGCGCTCGAAGCGGCGCTGCGCGCTGCTTTCGGCGGAGCGCTTTCCGGCGACCTGTTCGGCCTGGTTCTTGACGGCAGCGACGGCGCGCGCAGGCGCGGCGAATTCGCCACCGTCGATCGCCGCGCGTTCACGCGCAACCTGCAGGTGCGGGGCGACGGCGTAAAGGCGGTGCTGGGGAACCCGGACGGTGAAACGGGATTGCTGCCCGGACTGCTGCGGGCAACCCGGCAGGCGCTCGACGCCGTCGGCGCGGTGCTGGGTCGATCGGGCACGTTTGTCAGCGTCCTCGCCTGAGGTCGCGGCCGCACATGCGCCACTCCGTTGCGGGCGATTCCCCGAATCGAGACCTGGGTCCTTGTCTGCGCGTGTCCCTGCGCGACAATGGCCGACCAGGGACACGACACGCGTGTGCGTGTCGCAGGGAGGCATTATGAAAAACCTGTTGATCTATGCGGCCATCGGCCTCGGCGTCATCGCCTACAACGTCGCGACCGAGGCAGATCGCGACGCCGCCGGCAACATCATAGACGGCGGCAACCTGGGCGCCTTCACGATTCGACTCGGCGATTGTTTCGACAACACGCGGGCGCTCGCCAGTGATGAGGGCGGCGAAGTCTCGAGCCTGCCCGGCGTGCCCTGCTCGGAGCCCCATGACAATGAGGTGTATGCCGTCTTCGCGGTCGAGTTTGCGGCATTCCCGGGCGACCAGCAGATGGGCGAACTCGCCTTCGAGGCCTGCCTCGACCGCTTCGAGTCGTTCGTCGGCCTGGCCTACGACGCCTCGACCCTCGACATCGCGGCCCTCTACCCGAGTACCGACAGCTGGCGCCTGCAGGACGATCGCGAGGTCGTCTGCGCCGTCTACGACATGAACGGCGGCAAGCTGACAGGCACGGCGAAAGACGCCGCTATCTGAGGGGCATCAGTCTGACGTCGAACTCGCGCCGACGACGTCGGCCTCCCCGGCTTTGCGCGCGCGGTGCACGAAAACACGCACGCCCCAGGCGCAGGACAGCAGGCCGAGGGATACCCCGACGAACAGGAACTTGTTGTTCACCTGCAGCCCCAGGTAGACACCGAGGATGACCAGCAACAGGCCGACAAAGAGCCAGTACTGCGGCGCGCGTTCGTAAAGGGATTCCGGTATGTACATGCGGGTCGCCTCTTGGTCAGCCGCCGGCTAGCGGCAAAATTCGTTCATCTGGTTGCGGGTCTCGGCGATCGCTTGCGCCGCCTCGTCTTTGCTCAGGAATTCGCGTTCCCCGGCCTCGTTGGTCTTGTAGAGCCGCGGCGCGTTGACGTACGACTCGTAGATCTCGGTGGCGCGTTTGCAGTAGTACGCCTCGGCCTTTTCGCGCTCGGCGCGTTCCTCCGGCGATTCGCCGGGAACCCCGGCGCCCGAACCCGACCCGTCCGCGTCGTTGGCCACGTCGGCGAGCGAGCCGCTCGAGACCCACACGAGCTGAACCGCCACGGCGTCTTCATGATCCGGCGTATCGCTGTAGTGCACTTCGCCGCTTTCGTCGACCCACGTGTAGATGGCCGTGTCGGTATCGACATAGTGTGTCTTGCCCGCTGCATCGACCCAACTCCACACGTCCGCGTGCGCGGCGGCGGACAAGCCGAAAGCAATAGCCATGAACACAAGTGTCTTCTTCATGAAACGCTCCTCAAGAGCCCGAAGTATGAGGACAATTCACGGGGATTCCCTTGACTGAAGTCACAAATCCGGTTTCCGCCGCCGCCGCAAGATCGTTATTGGTCGAATTTCCGGCAAGCGGACATAACAGCGTGCACAGTTCACAAAAATGACGCGCGGACCGCTCGGTCATTGCTCAAACCCGACATGAGTCTCATCGCGAAAACCGCTAACGCATTACGATTACGGCCTGGCTGTCGGTAATTCGTGACACCTGAAAGACACGAAGACGCAGCCCGGAAACACAAGGGTTTATGTCATGCGACGACAGAACGGCTTCACGCTCATCGAGCTCATGATCGCAATCGGCCTCACGGGGCTGTTGCTGTCGATGGCCGTGCCCGCGCTGGACATCTTCGTCTCGAACGCACGCCAGACCGGCGCCATCAACGATTTCGTTTCAAGCATTCACCAGGCGCGCAGCCTCGCCGTGACGACCAACATGCGCGTCACGATTTGCCCGAGTTCGAACGGCACCAACTGCGAAGCCGTTGGCTGGAATAACGGCTGGATCGTCTTCGCGGACCCTGACAGTGACCGCAACGTCGACGCCGACGAGACCATCATCTCGTCGAAGAGCGAAGTGGACGGCCTGACGCTGGAATCGGACGAATTTGCGACCTTTCTCATGTACCGTCCGAACGGCCGCGTCATGAACGCCTCGCTCAACGGCAGCTCGGGCGCCTTTACGGTCTGCGACAACCGCGGCGCGGGCCACGCCAAGGTCATGATTATCGACCTGTCCGGGCGCCCCCGGCTCAGCAAAACCATGGTGGACGGCAGTGCGCCGTCCTGTACCTAGGACCACCGCATGAATGCCCGCAACCCGCAGACCGGTTTCTCGCTGATTGAACTTTTGATCGCACTGATCGTGTTCAGCGTCGGCCTGTTGTCGATCGCCGGCCTGCAGACCGTATCGAAGCAGGCGAACTTCGAGGCCTTGCAGCGCACGGCCGCATCGCAAATCGCGTACGGCCTGCTCGAGGACATGCGCGTCAACGGTGACGCCATCAACGTCTACGTTGCGGCGGGCGAAATCGGCAGCGGCAGCCGCGGCGTCGAACCCGCGCCGAATTGCTCCGGCGTCAACGTCTGCACCGCGGCGCAAAAAGCTGCACACGACCTGTGGTTCTGGGAGCAGGTGCTCGACGGCAACCTCGAGATGAGCGGCAACAGCGGCGGCGGCGGCCTCGTGTTGCCGACGATGTGCATTGCCGGCCCGATCGGCGGTATCGCCGGCGTGTACACGGTGACCATCGCGTGGCGTGGCACCGCGTCGATGACCAACAACAATGCAAGCGCCTGCGGATCGGCCGCCGGCAATTACGGGGCGGGCAACGAGTTCCGCCGCATCCTGCAGATACCGACCTACATCGACCCGACGTTGTGAGAGCCCCCGAGATGATGAGCATCCAGAAACATCGCCAGGCCGGCTTCTCCATCGTCGAACTCATGATCGCGATGCTGCTCTCGATGGCGCTCGCAGGCGCCATCATCGCGGTGTTCGTAAACAACAGCTACAGCTTCAAGCAGGACGACAATATCGGCCGCATGCAGGACGACGCGCGTCACGCACTGCGGGAGATCGCCTTCGACCTGAGCATGGCGGGTCACTACGCCGACCTGCATATCCCCAATGCCGTGCAGCACGACGGCGGCCTGACGATCGGCACGGACTGCGGGCCGGCGGGCGAGGCGAACTGGATGTACCGCGCTGTCGACGGCGGAACGGGCGAGAGCCTGTCGATCATGGCGCTCGACAACACCAACAGCGCGGCCGTGGCGGCCGCACACTCCTGCTTCGTCAACGGCGAGCTGCGGGATGGCACGGACGTCGTGTCGATCAGGCGCGTCGCGGGCGCCGAGGCAACGGCATTGTCTGCCAACGGCGCGTACCTGCGCACCAACGGCACGGTCGGAGTGCTATTCAGTGGCGTCGCGCCGACTGCCCCGCCCGTCCCCGTGACGCCGCCGCGCGCCGACTGGGCATTCCGCCCCAGCATCTACTACATCCGCCAGTTCGCGAACACCCCCGGGGACAATATCCCGACGCTGTGCCGCAAGGTGCTGCGCGGCGCCGGGCCCAGCATGACGACCGAGTGCCTCGCGACCGGCATCGAGAACCTGCAGATCGAGTACGGCATCGACACGACCGACAACGGCCAGCCCAACGTCTACCTGTCGAACCCGACGCTGGCGCAAATGCAAACCGTCGTCGCGGCGCGCATCTTCCTGATCGGCCGCACGACGGACATAGACCCGCGTTACACCAACACGAAAACCTATTCGATCAGCAACTCGCCGGATTTCGTGCCAAACGACAGCTTCCACCGCCGGGTGTTCTCGACGAGCGTCTCGATCCAGAACATCCGCACCTTGAACATGATGGGCTTCTGACATGAAACACGGACGTTATTCAACGAGGCACGGGCAGCGCGGGGCGATTCTCGTCGTCGCCCTGATGTTCCTCGTCGCCATTACGCTGTACACGATCTCCTCGATGCGCTCGAGCAACATCGGACTGTTCATGGCGCAGAACGAGGAGTCGCGCGTCGCGGCGGAGCAAGCCGCCCAGGCGCTCGCGGACGCGATCGTCGCGAGCCCGGCATCGACGCCGGTCGTCGGCGTCAGCGGCTACACCGCCTGCACGGCGAGCGAGACGGGTTGCAACCGCAACGACCTGCCGATCACCGACCCGGTGCTCGCCTATGCCGTGGCCAATGATTACATCAGCGCTCGCGTCGAGCGCACGGGCACGCTGTTCAAGCCGCCGCCCCGTGCCGTCGAGACGAGCATCGACAAATTCAGCAGCGCGTCGTTCCGCGTCGTCACGACCTACGACCGCGTCGACGAGGGCCTTGGCCGCGAGCAGATCACCGAGGGTGTGCTCGTGCTTGTGCCCAAATTGTAATTCGAGGATTGGACAGAGATAACGGTATGGACACCAAATTCCTGAAAGCCGCGCTCACCGCGATGCTGGCAATGCTGGTCACGACGGTCGGCTCCGCCCGCGCAGACGACACGGACATCTACATGAACCCGGGCGCCGGATTGCCGGCGGGCAGCGAACCGATGGTCATGTTCTCGCTGGATTATCGGCCCAACCTCGGGTCGACGGCGTGCAACGGCGGCGAGTGCGACACGCTGATTGCGGAAGGCTACATGCCGCTGCAGGCCTCCTACACCTTCTTCGACGTGCTCAAGGGCGCCCTGCGCAAGGTTTTCGACCCGCTCGAAGGCGTCCGCGTCGGCCTGATGCTGAACCACAACAACAACAACAACTGCGAGGGCTTCGGCCGCACGCTCTGCAGCAACGGCGGCTACATCGCGATGGGCTTCGATTCCTTCGTCGCGGGCGACGCGAACGGCGCCAAGGCGCGCTTCCACAACCTGCTCGCCTCGTTGCCGACGCCGCAGGGGAACATGAGCCATGCCTACCAGGGCAAGGAACTGTTCTTCGAGTTCTTCCGCTACTTGACGGGTCAGGGCGTCTACAACGCCCATAACGGCTACACGGATTACGCGACCAGCAACAAGGACAATCTCGATATCGACCATCCGGCCATCGCGTGGGACGAGGCCATCGAGACGGGGCCGAAAAACCGCCCGGACTACGTCAGCCCGATCAGCCCGGACGGCGCCTGCTCGAAGATCTACACGGTCAACTTCATGTTCCAGGTCTCGAACCAGGAGGACGACTCCGACGTGGCCATCGAGGAACCGGTTTCGATGGGCGGCTTCGGCTCGCCGCAACGCGAGTTTCCGGACGTGGTCCAGTACCTCTATGACGCGGACCTTGCAAACGGCTCCTACGGCAATGCGCCCGATCTCGAGGACAAGCAGAACGTCGTCTCCTTTTTCATTGTCGACGGCACGAAGATCAACACGACCACGCGCAGCTATGCGCGTGCCGGCGGCACCGGCGTGCCGCTCGCGCTGAGCGAGAATCCCGACGAGCTCGTGGCGACACTGCAGGAGATCTTCAAGCAGATCCTCAGCGTCAGCACGACCTTCGTTGCCGCGTCCGTCCCCGTCAACGTGTTCAACCGCGCCGAGATCACCGATAACGTCTACATCGCGCTGTTCCAGGTCGACGGCCAGGCGCGCCCGTCGTGGGTCGGCAACGTCAAGAAATTGAAACTGGTCGGCGCCAACGACTCGACCGCGGACTCCATTCTCGTCGACGCGACCGGCACCCCGGCCATCGCTGCCGACGGCCGCATCCGCTTCGACGCGCTGACGAGCTGGACGATACCGGCGGCGCTGCCGCCGGCCGACGTCGACGCCGGCGAAGTGGCGGGGCGCGACGGCCGCGTCGTGGCGCGCGGCGGTGCCGGCCAGCGCATCCCGGGATACCTCGCCGGCAACCCGCAGGAGGTCAACGGCTTCGGCGGACGCCGCATCCTGTACGACCGCACGTCGACGCAACTCGGCAACCTCAACGTCGACCTGACGACGGCCGCATCACTGGTCTCGGACTTCGGCGTTTCGACGGCTGCGGAGGCGGCGTCGATGATCGCGTTTGCACGCGGCCTGGACGTCGACGACCTCGACGGCGACGGCGAACTGCTCGAGCCGCGCGCGTGGCTTTTCGGTGATGCGCTGCATTCCCGCCCGCTGCCGATCAACTACGGCAATGTCGGCGGCTACACCGATCCGGGCAACCCCGCGATCTACCTCGCCGTCGCCACCAACGACGGCATGCTGCGCATGATTCGCAATACGCGCATGGGCGGTGCCGAGAGCGGCGAGGAAATCTGGGCGTTCATGCCGCGCAAGGCGATGGCCGCGCAGAAAATCCTGCGCGCCAACGGTACGGGCATGAAACACCCGTACACCGTCGACGGCGCGCCCGTCGCCTACATCGAGGACCGCAACCACGACGGCTCCATCGTCTCGAGCGACGGAGACCGCGTCTTCCTGTACGTCGGCATGCGGCGGGGCGGCAAAGCCTACTACGCGTTCGACGTGACCGATCCCGAGAATCCCCAGCTCAAGTGGACGATCGAGAAAAGCGGCGACTTCGCGGAGCTCGGCTATACGTTCTCGAACCCGCGCGTCGGGCTGATCGCGACGGCCGGCGGGCCGAAACCCGTCGTCATGTTCGCAGGCGGCTACGACCTGAACAAGGACACGCGCGGCGTCGTCGGCAGCGACGACTCCGAGGGCAATGCGATCTACGTCGTCGATGCCGACACGGGCCAGCTGGTCTGGAAGGCGCGGCGCGGCAGCGGCGGCTCGGCCAGGGTATTCGAACATCCGGAACTGAAGGACAGCATCCCGTCGACGCTCGCCACCGGCGACACGAACGGCGACGGTCTCACCGACCGCATCTACGTCGGCGATACGGGCGGCAACGTCTGGCGGGCCGACATCCAGGGCGCGGACACGTCGAAATGGTCGCTGACCCTGCTCGCCGCGCTCGGCCGCCACGGCGCCGGCGCCGTCGGCATCGCGTCCGACCGGCGCTTCTTCCACCGCCCCGACATCGTGCCGAGCAAGGACAGCGACGGCCTGTTCGATGGCGTCGTCATCGGCTCGGGCAATCGGCCGAATCCACTCGACAAGTCCGGCGGCTCGATCAATTACGCGTTCATGATCAAGGACCGTCGCACGTCCGCCGGCAGCGGTGTCGACCAGGCACTCCAGCTTGCGCAACTCGGCGACGTGACGAGCAACTGCCTGCAGTCGAGTACGCCGTGCACGATCGACCTGTCGAAAGGCTGGCGCCTGATGCTCGAGGACCCGGGCGAGAAGGTGTTGTCAACGCCGTTGACCGTCGTCGGCAAGACGTTCTTCACGACCTACCTGCCGCGCTCGGGCACGGGCGCAACAGCCTGCTCGCCGAGCGAGGGCGGCGGACGCCTGTACGCCGTGTCGTTCCAGGACGCCACGTCGGTGATCAACTACGACACGAGTGACGACGACGCGAGCAACCCGGACGTCGCCACGACGCGTTCGGACCGCAGCGTCGAACTCCAGTCGATGGGCATCCCGGCCGAGGTGGTCTCGGTGCCGCCCAACAAGATCCTGCGCCCCGACCTGCAGATCGACAACATCGACGCGCCCACGCGCTGGCGTACCTTCTGGTACCTGGCTGAAGACGAGGATTTGTAACGGACATGAACAAGCCCGGTACCCGACACGCCCAGCGCGGCGTCACGCTGATCGAACTCATGGTGGTCGTCGCGATCGTCGCGATCGTCTTTACGTTCGCATTCCCGTCGTACGAGCGCTACGTCGTACGCACCAAGCGCGCGGTCGCGCAGAACGCGCTGCTGCAGGTCGCCGACCGGCAGCAGCAGTTCTTCATGGACAACAAGCGCTTCGCGGCCGACCTCACCAACCTCGGGTACGTAGCGAATCCGCAGGTCTTCGACGACAACGGCTCCGCAACGGTCGCGGGCGACTCGGCCGCGGTCTACTCGGTGTCGTTGTCGAACGTGACGGCGACGACGTGGACGGCCACGGCGGCCCCCCTGCACGGGCAGCTCGCGCGCGACACCACTTGCGCGAGCCTGACGATCACGCAGGCGGGTGCCAAGGCCAGCTCGACCGGCGCGACCAACTGCTGGTAGCGCCGGCCGCCGTCAGAGCGCTTGCATTACGCGCTGCAGGCGACCCTTGACCTCGTTGGCCAGCGGCTCGACGCCGGCATCGCCGACCAGCGACATGACGCTGACGGGATCCATGAAGTCGACGTGAACCCGCCCTTCTGCGTCCTCGCGAACGAGCACGTTGCACGGCAGCAACAGGCCAATGTCCTCGACAGCCGAAATCGCCTGCCAGGCGAGTGGCGGGTTGCAGGCGCCGAGGATGCGATAGGGCGGCATGTCCTTGTCGAGCTTGGCTTTCATTTTCGCCGCAACGTCGATGTCCGACAGCACGCCGAAACCTTCCTTCTCGAGTTCGGCCGTCACCTTCTCGAGCGCATCGTCGAAATTGCCGTCGACAACCTTGCCGAATCCGAATTCTGAACTCATCGATGTCACCTCAGGCGGAGCAGTCGCTCCTGCCGCAATAGATGTCGTGTAACAGGTTGATGACGCGATCGGCGGGCCCGCGGGCCAGCGAATAGTAGATCGTCTGCGACTCGCGGC
>JBFGYM010000009.1:0-21151 GCA_041587435.1 Woeseiaceae bacterium | reverse complement strand
GTCGCGCTCTCCCAGTAGCCGGTCAGCAACGGGTCGTCCGCAAACAGCGGCGGCTGCGGGCGCGTGGTCTTTTCCGGCGCCGTACCGCCGCCCCAGAGCCACAGCGAATTGACTGGCTGCAGCCCGTCTTCCACCCTGCGCAGGTTCACGGCATGCTCGTGCAGCGCCATCTCGATCTCGCTGAGAATATTGCGGTGCATGCGGGTGTAGTCGCCCGTCGGCAGGAATTGCCCGGGTTCGCGCTGGTCGATCGCGCAGGCCGGCACCGAGGCCGTCGAGATCGGTTCGGCGGCCCGCAGGTAACCGTTCGATCCCAGGCGCATGAAACCGAATCTCTTGTCGCCCGCGAGCGTGGCCTGCAAGTGGTCGAACAAAGGCCGCAGATCGGACGACGGGATACCGCTGAGCTGCAGCGAGTGCAGCCACAGGTGGTCGAGCCGCGGCTCGAGGTAGACCGGGTCGGCCGCGGCGATCCAGACGGTCGGACGGTCGCCGGTCTGGCCCCACATGCGCAGCGCCGCCAGCCCTTCATCGGGATACGGCAGCCCGAGTTCGCGCGTGATGCGATGCAGCATCTCCTGCGGCTCGGTGTCGAGGCTGAGGTCGGATTGCGCCAGCCACGCGCGCAGCGACCTGTCCTTGAGCCGCCCGCCGCGCGCCGGCGGCAGAACGACGACCGCCGCGGATTTGTCATATGATGATTTCACTGGTCCGCGCGATGTTAAGGGATGCGCTGTTGAAATTCACAAGAGAATTGTCGGCCCGGCTCGTCATCAGGAAGGTCACGGCGACGTCCATCCACGTGAATGAGCAGACACACGGCGAGTCCATCGCGTTGACGAACGAGGCGATCATCGGCGGTTGGGCCGAAACGCCTGTCGCCGAACTGACCCTGGCGGATTTCGAGGCCGTGCTGGACACCGGCCCGGAGATCGTGCTGCTCGGGACGGGCGCGGAGAACGTGTTTCCGCCGCGTGAACTGACGTTCGGTTTCGCCCGCCGGGGCATCGGGCTCGAGGTGATGGATACCGCCGCCGCGGCCCGCACGTTCAACGTGCTCGCCAACGAAGGACGCCGCGTGGCGGCCGTGCTGTACCTCTAGTCGAGGACGGCGTCGCCGGAGATGCCGTGGCTTTCGAGCATCTCCCGGAGATTTCTTAGCGCATCGAGCTGGATCTGCCGCACGCGTTCTCGCGTCACGCCGATCTCCTCCCCGATCTGTTCGAGCGTCGCGCGCGGGTAGCCGTGCAAACCGAAACGGCGCTCGACGACGGCCCGTTGCTTGTCGTTAAGCTCGCAGACCCAGTGATCGACGATTTCGTTCACGTCGTCGGTCTGTGCGCACCGCGACGGATCCGCTGAACGGCGCGCGCACAGGCGGTCGACCGGGCTCGCGCCTTCGTCATCCCGTCCGTTTGCACGCAGCGTTACGCGTTCGTGCAACGCCATGAGCCGTTCCACGTCGGCCACGTCCCGCCCGATGTGTTCGGCGAGCTCGCTCATCGACGGCGCGCGACCGCTGCACTGCCGCAGGCGGCGCGCCCCGCGCAGGCAGCTATTGATATCCTTGATAATGTGAATCGGAAGCCGCACGGTGCGCGACTGGTTCATGATGCCGCGCTCGATCGTCTGGCGGATCCACCAGGTCGCGTACGTCGAAAACCGGAAGCCGCGCTCGGGATCGAATTTCTTGACGGCATGGATCAGTCCGAGGTTGCCCTCCTCGATCAGGTCCAGCAGCGGCAAACCGCGGTTGATGTAACGGCGCGCGATCTTGACGACGAGACGCAGGTTGCTTTCGATCATGCGCTGGCGCGCGGACTCGTCGCCGGCCTGTGCGCGGCGCGCGTATTCTTTTTCTTCGTCGGCAGTCAGGAGCGGCGAGACGCCAATCTCGTCGAGGTACTGCCTTGTCGGATCCAGCAGCTGTGCCAAACCAAACCCCCCACAGGTTCAAGTGGCGGCTGCTCGAGGTCGGTCTTCTTGTCAACGGGTCATCGTGCCGGCAGGTATTGTCGCGGGTCTACCGGCTTGCCGTTGCGCCTTATCTCGAAATGCAGTCGCGGCTTGCGTTCCGGCCCCTCACCCATGGTCGCAATGCGCTGGCCAGTTTTTACTTCTTGTCCCTCTTTGACCAGCAATGACTCCGTGTACCCGTAGGCACTCAGGTAGGTGTCGTTGTGCTTGAGAATAATAAGCTGGCCGTAACCGATCAGTCCACTGCCCGCGTAAACGACCCGACCGGAAGCCGCGGCGGCAATAGGTTGACCGGACCGACCGTTGATCAGGATGCCGGTTCCGGGCCCCGGTTTTGCGCCAAATTCAACGTCGATGCGCCCGGCCGCGGGCCATCTCCATTTTGGTGCAGGCTGGTCCGGAATTCTCGGCAGCGACCTCGGCGCCGGCCGCGACGGGCTGCTCGTCGACGCGCTTCGCCCGCTGCTGCCGGGCGGCGGCGTCAGGCGGATCATCTGCCCGGGATAGATCAGCGAACCGTCGCCGAGACGGTTCCAGCGAGCGACGTCGTCGGGGTTCTTGCCGTAGCGCCACGCGATCGAGAACAGGGTCTCTCCCTTGCGGACGATATGCGTGTCCTGGCGTTCCTGCCAGCTCGGCCCGCTGCCGCAACCCGCGAACAGCAGCGCAATGGACACGACAAGGAAGGAGCGGCGGATCATCACTCCCGCATCATAAAGTATCCGATCACGATCACCGTGACGACGACCACGGCCCAGCCGACGCGCTCAACGTGTTTCGACAGCGACGCCTCGAACTTCTCGCCGCCTGCCCGCACGAGCCCCGCGACGAGAAAGAAACGCGCCGCGCGGCCGATCAGGGAGCCTGCGAAAAAGGCGGGGAGATTCAATGCTGCAACACCGGCCGCGATCGTGAAGACCTTGTACGGGATCGGCGAGAAGCCTGCCACGAACACGACCCAGACGCCGTAGTCGTCGAACCATCGTCGCGCGGTTTCATAGGCCGCCCAGTAATTCGACTCGCGCAGCCACGGTTCGATCGCCTCGAACATGCCCCAGCCGATCGCGTAACCGCCGAGCCCGCCGAGCACCGAGAATGCCGTCGCGATGAATGCAAAGCGGATCCACTTCGAGCGGTCCGCGAGGCACATCGGCGCCAGCATGACGTCGACCGGAATCGGGAAGAACGACGACTCGGCAAAACTCATCGCGCCGAGGTAACGCTCGGCATGCGGATGGCGCGACCATTCGAGGACGCGGTCGTAAAGCGGGCGAAACAGGATCATGCGGTCCCCTTCACGAGGGGTACGAAGGTCACGGCGCCGAGCGACACCTGTTCGAAGTGGTCGTTGTGGCGCGTGATCCGGACCAGATCCTGGATCCCCTGCGGACCGACCGGGATGATCATGCGCCCGCCCGGCGCGAGCTGCTCGAGCAGCTTGCGCGGCACCTCGTCGGGCGCGGCCGTGACGATGATGCCGTCGTAAGGACCGTATTTCGGCCAGCCCTCCCAGCCGTCGCCCGGGCGGTACTGCACGTTGTAGATGTCGAGGTCGCGCAGGCGCTGTTTCGTCTTGCGCAGCAATTCCGGGATGCGTTCGATCGTGTAGATCTGCTTGACGAGCGGCGCGAGCACGGCCGTCTGGTAACCGCAGCCCGTTCCCACCTCGAGAACTTTTTCGCCCGTGAAATCCTCGAGCAGCGCTTCGGTCATCCGTGCTACGACGTATGGCTGGCTGATCGTCTGCCCGAGACCGATCGGCAGCGCCGTGTCTTCGTACGCCCGGCTCGCGAGCGCTTCGTCGACGAACAGGTGGCGAGGCACGTTGCGAATCTGCTCGAGAACGGCTTCGTTGCGAATCCCCTGGTCGCGCAGGCGCTGCACGAGCCGGTCGCGCGTGCGCGCCGACGTCATGCCGATGCCCTGGCGCGCGTCGATCATCGCCGCAGCCACTCGGCGATGCCCGGCACGGCGTCGTGGCGCGTCAGGTCCACCTTGAGCGGCGTGACGGCAGCGGCGCCCTGCTCGATCGCGTGAAAATCGGTGCCCTCGCCCGTGTCGGCGCCGCCCCCCGCCGGGCCGATCCAGTAGATCGGCCGGCCGTACGGGTCCGTGTCCTTCAGGATCTGCTCCGACTTGTGGCGGAACCCGAGGCGCGTCGCGCGGATGCCCTGCAAGTCTTCGTACGGCAGGTCCGGCACGTTCACGTTCAGCACGGTATCCGGTGCCAGCGCCGCGCGTTCGAGTTTTTCGACGAGTTCGACAGCGACGCGCGCGGCCGTCTCGAAGTGCGTCAGCTTGGCCCCGACGAGCGTCTTGCCGACCAGCGATACCGCGATCGTGGGCAGGCCCAGGAAGCGCCCTTCCATTGCGGCCGCGACCGTGCCCGAGTAGATGACGTCGTCACCGAGGTTGGCGCCATGGTTGATGCCC
The DNA here is from genome assembly GCA_041587435.1 of Woeseiaceae bacterium. Classification (GTDB taxonomy): domain Bacteria; phylum Pseudomonadota; class Gammaproteobacteria; order Steroidobacterales; family Woeseiaceae; genus UBA1847. The sequence continues at coordinate 16,741 of JBFGYM010000009.1, read as the reverse complement.
GAGACGACGAGATCGGGCTCGTCGTCGAGAAAGCCCGTCACGGCAAGGTGTACGCAGTCCGACGGCGTGCCGTCGACCTTGTAGCGGTTCTCCCCGTACTGCGACACCCGCAACGGCCGTGACAGCGTCAGTGAGTTGCTGGCCGCCGAGCGGTTGCGGTCCGGCGCGACGACCACGACGTCGGCCACCCGCTCGAGGGCCTCGGTCAGCGTGTTGATTCCCGTGGAGAGGTATCCGTCGTCGTTGCTTACGAGGATTTTCATTAATGCGGCGCAGGGTCTTGATAGGCTGTCACGACGCGCACACTATACCGGCTGTGAACGAGAAAGACATCGACGACTTTCGCAAGGCGATGCGGGGCACGAAGCCGCTGCAGAACGACGCGCGCGCGCCCGACGCGCGCCCGAAGCCACGTCCCAAAGCGCGCTTTTCGAAAGAAGACGAAAAGACGGCCCTGGCCGAGAGCCTCGAGGACGATATCGACACGATCGAGCACGGCTACGGCGCAGCATTGCGCTTTCACCGCCCGCACGTGGGCCGGCGCACCATGCGCAAACTGCAGCGCGGCGGCTACAGCGTCCAGGCGGAGATCGACCTGCACGGCATGACCCTGGCCGAGGCCAAGCCTCGCCTCGCCGACTTCATCGCCTGGAACGCGTCCCAGGGGAACCTGTGCGTGCGCGTCGTGCACGGCAAAGGCATGGGCTCGGGCAACCGCGGGCCGGTGCTGAAAAACGCCGTCAATCGCTGGCTGCGAAAATGGGACACGGTGCTGGCGTTCGTCTCCACACCGCAGGTCGACGGCGGCACAGGCGCCGTCTACGTGTTGTTGCAGCGAAACTGAGCGGCGAGTATCGGTACCTGCGATAGAATTCAAGAAACCCGTGGCGGAAACCAAGTTATGACCACAGAAGCTGACGAACACTTTTTCGACAGAGCCGACACGCATATTCACATTGCGAACGACCAGACGGAGAAGGCTGATCGGGGCAAGGTCAGCGCATCGCTGATGTATGCGACTGCGAGGTTCAATGCGTGGGTCAGTGCCTTCCAGGCCGAGTCCGGGGAAGACCTGCTCGAAGGCAAGGAGCAGATCGTGGAGTACTTTGTCGAACAGTATCGGCAGATGCTCGAGGAAAACCTCGACGACTACGCGAAAAACTTCGAGAAGTACCTGAATCGATAGTATCGGGCGGTCGATCGGTGAGCTATGACCACAAGTGGAACACGGCCGTGCCCACGATCGTGCCGGCCGCGTAGCCGAGCACGCCGACCAGGACGCCCGGGGTGACGAGGTCATGCCAGCCGCGTGCCGCGGCCAGCGCGGGCGCCGTCGTTGCGCCGAGAATCGCGGCATTCGAGGCCGTCACGAGTTCCGGGATCGTCAGGCCGAGCAGGCGCCCCGCTCCGAGCAGGACGAGCAGGTGCACGCCGAGCAGGATCACGACCAGCACGACGAGCAGTGGCGCGATGCTGACCATCGCGACGATGTCTGCACCGGCCGCGATCGCGGCGAAAAACACGAACGCGAGGCCGACACCCAGTTCGAAAGCACCGTGCAGGCGTTCCATGAAATGCGGCAGGGCCGTCGCGGCGGTAACGACCATGATCGTGATGACCGCGTAGCGAAGGCTCGGCATGCCGAGCAGCGCCGTGATCGCATCGCCGATCGCAACGAAGCTGATGGCCGCTGCCAGTGCGAGCGTGATGCTCATGGCCGTGATCGTGTCGCTGCTCGCCGGCGCGCCCGCGGCGGCGGCCTGCGCTTCGCCGTGCTCGTGCGTCGCAAACCTGCGGGCCAGCCAGTGCCAGCCCGGCAACAGCGCCAGCACGCTGAGAAACAGCGCGCTGAACAGGTTGTCCGTCGCGGTCGCGGCCGAGAAAAACGAGGCGTCGCTGCTGAGACCCGTGATCTCGCCGAGCGCGGCGTAGTTGACCGAGCCGCCGATATAGGTCGACGTGAACAGGCCCGCGATGGCCGCCTCGCGCAACGCCGGGTCGGTCGTCGCGTTCGGGGCCAGGGATCCCAGGTCGAGCAGGCCGGCGGCAATCAGCACACCGATCACGGTGCCGGCGCTCGCGATGAAAAACGCCAGCGCCATGCGGCCCGTCTCGAAGAAGATCTTGCGCAGGTTTGCCTTGAACAGGAACAGCGGGATCAGGATCGGCACGAAATACGAGAACACGAAGTCGTAGGCCGGTGCCCCGTGCGGGATGATGCCCAGGTTGGCGGCCGCGATCGCGGCGAGGATGGCGATGACGGCCCCGGTCAGGTGCGCGCCGATCCGCGTGCGTTCCGCGAGAAAGGCGGCACCCGCGATCACGAACAGCGCGGCCATCAGGGCGAAGTCGTTATCGGCGCCTATCAAAGTCATGTCTCGCAGATCTCCCGCAACACCGCCGTGGCGAACGCGCCGCGCGTCAGGGTAAAGGCCACGGTAACAGCGTCGCCCTCGACGGACCACTCGAGGCCGCTGACCCGTACGCGTAGCGCGCGCCAGCCTGGTGCGACGCGCGCCCCGGTCAGGGCCGCAAGCCAGGCCTCGTTCCCCGACGTCGAACCGACGCCGACCAGTTCCCCGGCCGGGTGCACGTCCAGGCCGGCGCAGCGCGTCCGGAGTTCGGCATCCACCGCCTCTACGGCGAAGACACTCCCGCTCCCATCGAGGTTGGCCGTGTCGCCGGGTTGTAATGCATTCCACGTGCCGTCCGTGACACGCGCGTCGAGCGTCTCGTTGAACTGATAGGAACGAATGGTCGAGATCGCGCGGCTGCGAGCGTGCCGCGGCAGCTTTTTTCCGCTGGCCCACTGGTCGGCGAGCCGCAGGTTCGTGCCGTCTCGCCCGAAACGCTGTTCGCCGAAGTAGTTCGGTACGCCCTGCTCCTGAATCCGCGCCATGCGCTGGTCCAGCGCCGCGGCATGCGCCGCGAGCCTGTTGCCGCGCAGCACGATGCGGAACGAGTTCGAACGATGGGCACCGCGGCGCAGCTTTCGGTCGTGCCGCTGCACCTCGAGCACGCGGACGCCGTCGATCGCCAGGGCAGACCAGTCCGGGCCGTGCCAGCGCGGCACGCTGAACCACTGCAACGTGACGGCGTGGCGGTCCTTGAGGCCGGCATAGCCGACGTCTCTCGCAGGCACGTCCGCGAACCGGGCCAGCTGGCGAGCCACCCACTCGGTGTTCGCCCCGGTCTTTTCGATTCTCAGGTAATCGTGCTCGCCGTCGCCCGAGAGGTCCCAGCCGAGGTTCTCGGTGACGCGGAAATCGTCGGGCGTCGTGCGGATCGCGGCAGCGAACAACGGCGACCCGTGTGCACGGGCCCACTCCGGCAGCGCCATGCGGGAATTCCGTCTAGCGCGCGTCGGCGACGGGCACGACCTGGTAGAAGGTCTCCTGCCGGCCGATCATGCCGAGGTCGGTGCGGGCGCGCTCCTCGGCGGCGTCGCGGCCCTGCTTGAGGTTGATCACCTCGGCGTCGAGCGCGGCGTTGCGTGCGCGCAGCGACTCGTTGAGTTCGCGCTGCTCGGCGACGGCCGCGCGCAGCTTGAGCGTCTTGCGGTAGCCGTCGGCGGACAGCCACAACTCGGCCTGCAGGCCGAGCCCGGCGAGCGCGAGAAAAACCAGTAACCAGCGTGAACCGCTCAAGTGCTTCCCCAACCTGGCCCTGCCCCGGTTTTCCTATTTCAGTTTCACGGAAAACGCGTCGCGGGCCGCGTACCCTGCCTGATCGCCCAGTTCCTCTTCGATGCGCAGCAGCTGATTGTACTTGGCGATGCGATCCGACCGGGACAGGGATCCGGTCTTGATCTGCGTCGCCGCGGTTCCGACCGCGATGTCCGCAATGGTCGCGTCCGACGTCTCGCCGGAGCGGTGCGAGATCACCGCGGTGAACCCTGCTTCGTCTGCCATAGTAATAGCATCAAGAGTTTCACTTAAGGTACCGATTTGGTTGGGTTTTATCAAGATCGAATTCGCGATTTTTTCATCGATGCCGCGCTTCAGGATCGACGTGTTCGTGACGAACAGGTCGTCGCCGACGAGCTGTACCCTGTCGCCCAGCTTGTCGGTCAGCAGGCGCCAGCCGTCCCAGTCGCCCTCGTCCATGCCGTCCTCGATCGTGATGATCGGGTAACCGTCGGCGAGTTCGCCGAGGAAGTCCGCAAAGCCCGCCGCGTCGAACTGCCGGCCCTCGGACTCGAGGTCATAGACGCCGTCCCTGTAAAACTCGGAGCTCGCGACGTCGAGGCCGAGCAGCATGTCGGTGCCGGCCTTGAAGCCGGCCTTCTCGATCGCGGTCATGATCGTGTCGAGTGCGGCGCGGTTCGACGGCAGGTCCGGCGCGAAGCCGCCCTCGTCGCCGACAGCCGTGTTGAGTCCCATGCCGTTGAGTACGCTTTTCAGGCTGTGGAACACCTCGGTCCCGTGGCGCAGCGCCTCGGAGAAGCGGTCCGCACCGACCGGCAGGATCATGAACTCCTGGATGTCGACGCTGTTGTTGGCGTGGGCGCCGCCGTTGATGATGTTCATCATCGGCACGGGCATCATCGTGCTTTTTCCCAGGTGCCGGAACAGGGAGATACCCTTCGATGCCGCGACGGCCTTGGCCGTGGCCAGCGAGATGGCGAGCAGCGCGTTGGCGCCGAGCTTGCCCTTGTTGTCGGTGCCGTCGAGCGCGCGCATGCGATCGTCGACGGCGCGCTGGTCGGCGAACTCCTCCGCGAGCAGCGCGTTGCGCAGTACGCCATTGACGTTGGCGACGGCTTTTTGCACGCCCTTGCCGAGGTAGCGCTTCCTGTCGCCGTCGCGCAGCTCGACGGCTTCGCGGGTGCCGGTCGAGGCGCCCGACGGCACGCCGGCGCGGCCCGTGCTGCCGTCGGCGAGCGTGACGTCGGCTTCTACCGTGGGATTGCCGCGTGAGTCGAGGATCTCCCGACCACGTACGTCTTTGATCTTGATCATTGTCGTTCCTGGGTTTAGGGCGAGTCGGGTACTCCGAGGCCGAAGTCGGCCTCCGGGTAACCGCGTTGTTTGACGATCGCGTCGATGGCCACGAGCGTTTCGAGCAGTGCCCGCATCCTGTCGAGCGGCCAGGCGTTCGGGCCGTCGCTCAGCGCGGTCGCGGGATCCGGGTGAGTTTCCATGAAGAACCCGGCCACGCCCGCCGCGGCAGCGGCGCGCGCCAGCACCGGGATGAACTCGCGGCGCCCGCCCGAGGCCGAGCCGAGGCCGCCCGGCTGCTGCACCGAGTGCGTGGCATCGAACACGACGGGTGCGCCCGTGGCGCGCATGACCGCGAGGCTGCGCATGTCGGACACGAGATTGTTGTAGCCGAACGAGAAGCCGCGCTCGCAGACCATGATGTTCTCGTTGCCGGTCGATTTCGCCTTGTCGACGACGTTCTGCATTTCCCACGGCGACAGGAACTGCCCCTTCTTGATGTTCACGGGCAGCCCGGCCGCGGCCGTGCGCAGGATAAAATTCGTCTGCCGGCAGAGGAACGCAGGCGTCTGCAGGACGTCGACGACCGAGGCAACCTCGTCCATCGGCGTGTCCTCGTGCACGTCGGTCAGCACCGGCAGGCCGAGCTGTTTTTTCACTTCGCCGAGGATGCGCAGGCCCTCCTCCATGCCCGGGCCGCGAAAGCCGTCGCGCGACGAGCGGTTCGCCTTGTCGAACGAAGACTTGTAAATGAACGGGATGCCGAGTTCGGCCGTGATCTCCTTGAGCGTGCCGGCCGTATCGATCGACATTTGCTCGCTCTCGACGACGCAGGTACCCGCGATCAGGAAGACGGGCAGGTCGTTACCGGCTTCGAATCCGCACAGTTTCATCCTTCAGCAGCCTCCGGCATCTCGCCCTCTGCGTGCGCGCGCACGGCGGCGATGAAGCTCTTGAACAACGGGTGGCCGTCGCGCGGGTTCGACGTGAACTCGGGGTGGAACTGGCTGGCGAGGAAGAACGGGTGGTCCCTGATCTCGACCATTTCCACGAGGTCGTCGACCGACAGACCCGAGAACGTGAGCCCCGCCTGCGACAGGCGCTCGCGGTAGTGGTTGTTGACCTCGTAGCGGTGCCGGTGCCGTTCGACGATGCGGGTGCTGCCGTAGGCCCGCGCCGCGAGCGAGCCTTCAATGAGCGAGACGTCCTGTGCTCCGAGGCGCATCGTGCCGCCCAGGTCCGACTCCGCGTTGCGCTCCTCGGTGGAGCCGCTCGCGTCCTGCCACTCCGTGATCAGGCCGATGACCGGGTGCGGCGTGCCGGAATCGAACTCGGTGCTCATCGCACCCTCGAGCCCGGCCATGTTGCGGGCCGCCTCGATGACCGCGACCTGCATGCCGAGACAGATACCGAGGTACGGTATGCCTTTCTCGCGCGCGAGACGCACGGCCTCGATCTTGCCCTCGATGCCGCGGTCGCCAAAGCCGCCGGGCACGACGATGCCGTCCATGCGCTCGAGCACGGCGCGGCCCTCCTTCTCCAGATCGGTCGACTCGATGAAATGCAGGTTGACCCGGGTCCGCGTGTGGATCCCGCCGTGCTGCAGCGCCTCGACGAGGGAAATGTAGGAATCCTTGAGGTCCATGTACTTGCCGACCATGGCCACGTCGACCTCGGCGGTCGGGTTCTGCTTGGCCTCGACCACGGCATCCCACTCGCTGAGGTCGGCCGGCGGCAGATCGAGGCCGAGCTGGCGCGCCACGATCTCGTCGAGCCCCTGCTCGTGCATCATGCGCGGGATCTTGTAGAGGTCGTCCGCATCGTAAGCAGAAATGACAGCCTTTTCAGGCACATTCGTAAACAATGCGATCTTCTTTCTCTCCTCGTTCGGCAAGGGCTGCTCCGAGCGCGTGACGAGAATGTCGGGCTGGATGCCGATCGAGCGCAGTTCCTTGACCGAGTGCTGCGTGGGCTTGGTCTTGATCTCGGACGAGGTCGGGATGTACGGCACGAGCGTCAGGTGCACGTAGACGACACGGTCGTGGCCGAGTTCGATGCCCATTTGGCGAATGGCCTCGAGGAACGGCAGCGACTCGATGTCGCCGACCGTGCCGCCGATTTCCACCAGGCAGATATCGGCATCACCGGCGCCTTTTTCGACGCTCTCCTTGATCTCGTTGGTGATGTGCGGAATGACCTGCACCGTGGCGCCGAGGTAGTCGCCGCGCCGCTCCTTGGCGATTACGCTTTCATAAATACGCCCGGTCGTGTAGTTGGAGTGGCGCCCGGTCTTCGCGGTGCGCACGAAGCGCTCGTAGTGGCCGAGGTCCAGGTCCGTTTCGGTGCCGTCGTGCGTGACGAACACCTCGCCGTGCTGGAACGGGCTCATCGTGCCCGGATCCACGTTGATGTACGGATCGAGCTTGATCATGCTGATCGTGAGACCGCGCGCCTCTAGAATCGCGCCGAGGCAAGCCGACGTGATGCCCTTCCCCAGGGAAGAGACCACACCGCCGGTGATGAAAACGTAGGATGTCATTGATTTATCAGTCCAATGAAAAAGGGCTGGAGCAAAGCACCGCGCTGTGCTTTTTCCAACCCTTAATCTTTGCGCCGTCGTTGGATAAAAGACGGTATTCAAGTCTACCCAAACGTTTGCGCGTAAACAACGACCGGCGGGTCAATGCAGCGCGGGCCGGCCCTCCCAGCGCACGGCGACGCCCGGCGAGCTGGCCGCATCGGCCGCAATCCAGAGATCGCCGATCGCGACGAGTTCGTCCGCTGCGTACACGAGCGGAATGCGGTCGCGCATCCAGGGCACGATGCCCTCCTCCTGAAGCAGTTTCTTGAGTTTGCTCGTATGTCGTTGACCATCAACGCGAATTTTTTCGCCGCCCTGGCGCGCGGCGAGCCTTAGCTTCGGCCCCACGAGGCCCGGATCGAGGCCGCGCTCGACGCCCGGCTCGAAATGCAGGCTGCCGAGACCGTTACCGAGAACGATGCGGCTCCCCGCGATCGGTCCCTCCGGCAAGGCGTCGGCGAGTTCGTCCGGCAGCAGGTAGAGCCGGTCCCGGAAACGCCGCACCGAGCCGCCCGGCCAGCGCACCTGAGGCTGCGCATCCTCGCGCGCCGGCAGCACCTCGTCCAGGATGTTGTCGAGCTGCGGCACTGTCGGCACCGTAAGCCCGTTGGACCGCAATGCGAAGCGGATGAGGTTCTTTTGCCGGTGCCGCGGCAGGTCGAACAGCGCATTGATCGGCAGGCGATCGGCACGGCCGCCGAGCGCCTCGAGGTCCATGGCGGCGAGGTCGGTCAGCAGGCTCGTCGCTTCGCTCGCATGCATCGCGGAGCGCTGCAGGCGCGCCGCGATGTCGGGCCAGCGCGTCCTGAGCCGCGGCAGAATGTCGTGCCGCAGGAAATTTCGGTCGAAGCGCTTGTCGGAATTCGACGGGTCGTCGATCCAGCGGATGCCGTGCATCTCGGCGTAGGCTTTCAGGTCCGCGCGTTCGAAATACAGCAGCGGCCGCACGAGCCAGCCCGGGCCGAAACGCCGCAGCGCGCCGATGCCGGCGATCCCGGCGGGGCCGCTGCCGCGCACCAGGTTCAGCAACAGCGTCTCGGCCTGGTCCTCCTGGTGGTGCGCGCTGAGCAGCCAGTCGCCCGGGCCCAGTTCCGCGTGCAGCGCCGCGTAGCGCGCGTCGCGTGCCGAGGCTTCGGGGCCCTTGCCCGACTCGAGTTGCACCTCGACCTTGCGGCAATGGAATTCGATGCCGAGCGCCTCGGCGAACGCCTGGCAGTGGCGGTTCCAGTCCGCGGACTCCGCTTGCAGGCCGTGGTCGATGTGCACGGCCACCACCGGGCGGTCCGCCCCGGCGAGTGCATGCGCCAGCACCGACGAATCGAGGCCACCACTGAAGGCAATCACGTAGCGGGCCGGCCGGCCGGCCTGGTGCTCGAGCGCGGCGAGGCGTTCGAACACCTGCTCGCGCGTAAAGCTCACGCTTCCCTGAATTTCCCGAAGCTCGCCAGGCGCTTTTGCCGCCGGCTCAGCACCTCCTCGGTCGACAAAGAGGCGAGTTCGTCGAGGTGCTTGAGGAGCGCGTTGCGAATGACCTCGGCCGCTTCCTTCGGATTACGGTGTGCGCCGCCGAGCGGCTCCTCCAGCACTTCGTCGACGAGGCCGTATCCGGCGAGACTCGACGCCGTGATGCGCATCGCCTCGGCCGCTTCCTCGGCGCGCTCGGCGCTCTTCCAGAGGATCGACGCGCAGCCTTCGGGAGAGATCACCGAGTAGATGCTGTACTGCAGCATCAGGAGCCTGTCCGCGACGCCGATCGCCAGGGCACCGCCGGACCCGCCTTCGCCGATGACGACGCTGACGATCGGCGTCTTGAGTCCGGCCATCAGGTACAGGCTGTAGGCAATCGCCTCGCTCTGGCCGCGCTCCTCGGCGCCGACCCCCGGGTAGGCGCCCGGCGTGTCGATCAGCGTCACCACCGGCAGCCTGAACTTCTCGGCGAGCCGCATGAGGCGCTGCGCCTTGCGGTAACCCTCGGGCTTTGGCATGCCGTAGTTACGCCGCACGCGCTCCTTGGTATCGCGTCCTTTCTGGTGGCCGATGAACATGCAGGCCCGGCCGTCAATGCGCCCGACACCGCCGACGATCGCGGGATCGTCGGCGTACATGCGGTCGCCGTGCAGTTCCTGGAAATCCGGCACGATGAGTTCGAGATAGTCGAGCGTGTAGGGTCGCGACTCGTGGCGAGCCACGCGCGCGATCTGCCAGGGGCTCAGCTTGGCGAAGATATTCTTCGTCAGCGATTCGCTCTTGGCCTTCAGACGCGCAACCTCCTCGTTGATGTTGATCTCGGAATCGTCGCCGACGTAGCGCAGTTCCTCGATCTTCGCCTCGAGTTCGGCGATGGGCTGCTCGAAATCCAGGAATTTCATGTCCATCAGTTCAGCTCTCGCGTCGGCGCATAAAGTAACCGCACATTATTGTTCCCGAGCAACTCCGTCAACTTGTCGCGCAGCTCCCGGCTCGGCCGCACGGCCCATTCGGGCCCGAGCGACAGCCGCGCGGCCGCGCTGTCGCCGATGTAGCGAACCGACACGTCGCAGCTGCCCTCGCGGAACGGCAGCAGGAGATCGTGCAGTTTTATCAGGACGTTTTCGCCCTGCCCGTTAGGCGCGAGGCTCAGTACCAGGCCGCGCGCACGGGACTCGATGACGCGATCGATGTGCAGCACGCTCTTCGCATTGATCGTCCAGCTCCCGATGAAGTCGTCGTATCGCAGGCCGCCCGAGACGACCACGATTTCGTCCTTGACCAGAAGGTGCTTGAACTCCTGGAAGGCCTCGCTGAAGAAACTAATCTCCATGCGCCCGGTATCGTCGTCGAGTACGACGCTGACGCGATTGCCGCGCTTGCGCACATCGACGATCAGGCCGGCGACGGTCGCCTCGCGCTGCGTGCCGTAGTTGCGCTCGCCCCGGTTGGTCTGCGGCGGCGGCTCCGCCGTGATGTCGCCGAGCCTGCCGTCCGAAAAATGCCGGGCATCGTTGCGCACCGCATCGAAGGGGTGGCCCGTCAGGTACAACCCGAGTGCCTCCTTTTCGTTGCTGAGGAAAAGGTGCTCCTGCCACTCGGCGAGGCGGACGGGTTCGAATTCCGTCTCGGCTTCGGGTTCGCCGAGTCCGAACATGTCGTTCTGCCCGGCGGCGGCGGCCCGCGCCTGCTGGTCTGCGCTGCGCAACGCCTCGGGAACCTGGTGCATCAGGCTGCGGCGCGTCTCGCCGAAGCAGTCCATTGCGCCCGACTTGATGAGCGCCTCGAGCGTGCGCCGGTTGACCTTGTCGTGGTCAACGCGCCGGCAAAACTCGGCCAGGCTGCGGTAGTCGCCGTTGGCCTCGCGTTCGGCGATCAGCGATTCGACCGCGCCCCGCCCGACGCCCTTGATCGCGCCGAGCCCGTACAGGATGCGGTCGTCGCCCGAGACGCTGAAGTGATACGAGGAAAGATTGACGTCGGGCGCCAGCAGCCTGAGACCGAGCTGGCGACAGTCGTCCTTGAGCGTCACGAGCCGGTCCGTGTTTTGCTGGTCGGCGCTCATGACGGCCGCCATGAAAGCCGCCGGGTAGTGCGCTTTCAGGTAGGCCGTCTGGTACGACAGGACGGCATAGGCGGCCGAGTGCGACTTGTTGAAGCCGTAACCTGCGAATTTCTCCATCAAGTCGAAGATGCGCGTCGCCGTCCTGTCGGATACACCGCGCTCGGTCGCCCCGTTGACGAAGATCTCCCGCTGCTTGGCCATTTCCTCGGGTTTTTTCTTGCCCATCGCGCGGCGCAGCAGGTCGGCGCCACCGAGCGTGTAGCCCGCCAGCACCTGTGCGATCTGCATGACCTGCTCCTGGTAGAGGATGACGCCGTAGGTCTCCTCGAGCACGGGCTTCAGGTCCGGATGCAGGTAGTCGATGTCCGCACTGCTCGAGGAGTGCTTGCGCGTGATGAAATCGTCGACCATGCCCGACTGCAGCGGGCCGGGGCGAAACAGCGCCACCAGCGCAACGAGATCGTCGAACTGGTCGGGCCGCATGCGCTTGATGAGGTCACGCATGCCGCTCGACTCGAGCTGGAACACGGCCGCGGTTTGGGTGCTGCGCAGCAGCTCGAAGGTCTTCGCATCGCGATCGGGTATGCGGTGGATGTCGAGACCGAGCCCCGGGGTCGTCTCGTTGGCAATGCGCACGGCCCAGTCGATGATCGTCAGCGTCTTGAGACCGAGGAAGTCGAACTTGACGAGGCCGATTGCCTCTACGTCGTCCTTGTCGAGCTGCGTGACGACGTTGGTGCCGCCCTCCTCGCAATACAGCGGCGCGAAGTCGGTCAGCGGGCCCGGTGAAATGACGACGCCGCCGGCGTGCTTGCCCGCATTGCGCACCAGGCCTTCCAGCGACCTGGCGAGATCGATGATCGCCGTCACCTCTTCGTCGTCGCGGTACATTTCGGCGAGCTCGTCCGATTGCTCGAGGGCTTTCTCGAGCGTCATGCCGAGCTCGAACGGCACCTGCTTGGCGATGCGATCGACGAAGCCGTAAGGCTGTCCGAGGACGCGCCCGCAGTCGCGAATAGCTGCCTTTGCGGCCATCGTCCCGAACGTGATGATCTGCGAGACGCGCTCGCGACCGTAGCGGCGGGCCACGTAGTCAATGACGTCGTCACGGCCTTCCATGCAGAAGTCGACGTCGAAGTCGGGCATCGACACGCGCTCGGGATTGAGGAAACGCTCGAACAGCAGGTCGTGCTGCAGCGGGTCGAGGTCGGTGATGCCGAGCACCCACGCGACCAGCGAGCCGGCGCCCGATCCGCGGCCGGGGCCGACGGGCACGTTGTTGTCGCGTGCCCAGCGAATGAAGTCCGCGACGATCAGGAAGTAGCCCGGGAACCCCATCGACTGAATGACGTCGAGTTCGGTCCGCAGGCGCTCTTCATAGGGCGCGCTGAAGGCGGGCCGTTCCTTGTCGGGGATCTTTCGCGTCTCGTAGATGCGCTGCAGCGCCGCTTCCAGACCGCGGCGCGCTTCCGCCTCGAGGTACGCGGCCTCGTCCTGGCCTTCGGGGACCGGAAACGCGGGCAGGACGCTTTCGCCCAGCCGCAGGTCGAGATTACAGCGTTTCGCGATCTCGACCGTATTCTGCAGGGCTTCGGGCACGTCGGCGAAGAGCTCGGCCATTTCCTGCGGCGAACGCAGGTATTGCTGCGGGCTGTACAGCCGCGGCCGCTCGCCGTCGGCAAGAACCCGTCCCTCGTGGATACAGACACGGGCCTCGTGCGCATCGAAGTCCTGCGCGTCGAGAAAGCGTACGTCGTTGGTCGCGACGACCGGTGTGCCGGTGTCGGCGGCCAGCGCGACGCTCGCGCGGACACAGTCTTCCTCGCCATTGCGGCCCGTGCGCGCGAGTTCGAGATAGAAACGCCCCGGAAACACCGCTTGCCAGGCCGCGAGCCGCTGGCGGGCCTGGTCGCCATGATGGGCGTGCAGCGCGTGCCCGATGTCGCCATGCAGGCCGCCCGACAGCGCGATCAGGCCGGCGCAGCGGTCCGCCGTCAGCCACTTGCGCCGGACCATCGGCGCGCCGCGATGCTGCCCCTCGATGTAGCCGCGCGTGATCAGCTTGGACAGGTTGCGGTAGCCCTCGTTGTCCTGGACGAGAAGAACCAGCGTGAAAGGCCGGTCGAGCTCGTCTTCGTTGACGACCTTCAGGTCGGCGCCGATCAGCGGTTTCACGCCCGCCCCGATCGCCTTCTGGTAGAACTTCACGAGTCCGAACAGGTTGTTCTGGTCGGTCAGGGCTACCGCGGGCATGCCCTTGCCGACCGCCGCCTCCATGAGCGCCGGAATGCGGATCGTGCTGTCCACGATCGAATACTCGGTGTGGACGTGCAGGTGGACGAAGCCCGGATCGCTCACGCGCAGACCCTGACCGGGGAGAAGCTCGCCCGGTGGCAGGCACACGGACCATGCCGGCGCAGGCGCTCGAGGTGCACTTGCGTGCCGTAGCCCTTGTGCCGCGCAAACCCGTACTGGGGATGCACACGATCGAGGAACGCCATGATGCCGTCGCGCGTGGTCTTGGCGATGATCGACGCCGCGCTGATCGCTGCGACCTTGCCGTCACCGCCGACAACGGCTTCCCCGGGGAGCTGCGTGCCGCCGTACCGCAGGTCCGGCAGGCGATTGCCGTCGACCCGGACGCCGTCCGGTGTGATCGTGAGGTTGCCGATCGCGCGGTGCATCGCGAGCATCGTCGCCGCGAGGATGTTGAGGGCATCGATCTCGGCCGGGCTGGCCCAGCCGACGGCCCACGACAGCGCGCGCCCGCGTATCTGGCCGGCCAGCGCTTCGCGTCGCGCCGCACTGAGTTTCTTCGAATCTGCGAGGCCGTCGATGGGGTCGTCTGGGTCGAGAATCACCGCAGCCGCGACGACGGGCCCCGCAAGCGGTCCCCGACCCGCCTCGTCAACACCGGCGACGAGGCCCTGCAATTCGAACAAAGTTGCCTGCTGCATGCGTGCCGTGGTGTGCCCCGTTAGCGCCGCGCGAGCTCGATGATTGCGTCCGCGGCATGCTGGTCCGAATCGAGCGCCAGCTCATCCCGCAGTCTATCAAAACTGCGGCTGATGAATTCGCGACGCGCCGGGTCGTCGAGCAAGGCGATGACGGCGGCCGCGATCGGCTCGGGCCGGGCATCGCCCTGGATGAACTCCGGCACGAGCGGCTCATCGGTCAGCAGGTTCGGCATGGTGAAGTGCGTCAGCTTCACGAGCCGCAGACCTTTGCCGATGAACCAGCTCAGGGGCGCGACCTTGTAGGCAGCCACTGTCGGCTTGCGCAGCAGTGCGGCCTCGAGCACGGCGGTACCTGACGCCTGCAAGGCGACGTCGGCGGCCGAAATCGCGAGCTGCGCCTGGCCATCGAGCAGCATGACGTCATCGGCGACGCCCGCATCGCGCAGGTGTGCCTCGAACATGGGCCGCAGCGCGCGCGCCGCGACCGGGGCCACGAAGCGGATACCCGGTCGGGCATCGCGAATGATGCGAGCCGCGTCGGCGAAGACGCGGCCGAGCCGCTCGATCTCACTCCGCCGGCTGCCCGGCATGAGCGCCACGACCTCCGTCGCGTCGATGTCGAGCCGCTGGCGCGCTCCGGTCGTGTCGACGACCGCGGGCGTCTGGTGCGCGCGCGGGTGACCGACGAACACGGCATCGACGCCGTGTGCCTCGTACATGGCGGGCTCGAACGGGAAGATACAGAGCACCCTGTCGGCCGCTTTCTTCACGGTCTTCACGCGCCCCGGGCGCCACGCCCAGATCGTCGGGCTGACGAAATGTGCCGTCTTGACACCGGCCTTGCGCAGCCGTTTTTCGAGGCCGAGATTGAAGTCGGGCGCGTCAATGCCGACGACGACGTCGGGCGGCGATGCGGTCCAGCGTCGGACCAGCTCGCGCCGCAGCCGCAGCAGCCTGGGGATGTGCGCGATCGGTTCGACGAAGCCCATGACGCCGAGCGACTCTGAAGGCTCCCACTCTTCGCAGCCGGCCTCGACCATCTCCGGCCCGGCGACGCCTTCGAATCGCGCTTCCGGGCAGCGCGCGAGAATCGCGCGGATCAGCCCGGCGCCGAGCACGTCACCGGATGCTTCACCAGCAACCAGTCCAATCCGCATGCCGCGCTCTCAGCGCGCCAGGCCGCGCTGCGACGAGCGCAGCGACTCGAGGAAGATGTCGAGCTCGGCCTGCGATCTGGCGAGTTCCGCGATCACCTCGATCGCGTCGGCAAGTTTCTTGCCGCTGCGAAACGTGATGCGATACGCGTTCTTGATGTTGCGAATCTGTTCGGGCGTGAAGCCACGCCGCTTCAGTCCTTCGCTGTTGATGCCGCGCACGACGGCCGGTTGACCCGAGACCATCGAATACGCCGGAATGTCCCGGCTGACAGCGGAAAACATACCGAGAAACGCATGCGCGCCGATTTTGCAGAACTGGTGTATGCCCGAATTGCCGCCGCAGATGACCCAGTCTCCCACGTGAACGTGCCCGGCCAGCGCCGTGTTGTTCGCCATCACGGTCTTGTTGCCGACGACGCAATCGTGTGCCACGTGCGCATGCGCCATGATCCAGTTGTCATCGCCTACGATGGTCACGCCCTTGTCCTTGGCCGTACCGCGGCTGAACGTCACGTATTCGCGAATCGTGTTGCGATCGCCGACGACGAGCCGCGTCGGCTCGCCGGCATAGGCCTTGTCCTGCGGATCGTCGCCGAGAGCCGCAAACTGATAGATGCGGTTGTCCCTGCCGATCGTCGTCGGGCCCTTGATCACGACATGGCTGTCGATCTTCGTGCCGCTGCCGATCTCGACGTTTTCGCCAATGATCGAGTACGGCCCGATCTCTACATCATCGGCAACGATCGCGCTGTCGGCGATGATGGCTGTTGGGTGAATCATTTTCCTTCCAGTTTCCGGACCCGTTCAATCAATGCGCCTATCCGCCGGAAGCGCGCCACATGTTTCGCCCACTCCGTGGCCGGTTCCGCCGGGAATACCGCGCCATAGGTGCCCGGTTTCGTAATGCTCTTGGTGATCGTCGCCCGGCCGAGTGCGACAACGTCGTCACAGATGTGCAGGTGTCCGGCCGACGCCACCCTGCCCGCAAACTGGCAACGCTCACCGATTATCGTGCTGCCCGCGATGGCGACGCCGGACGCCATCGCCGTGTGCGCGCCGACGTGCACGTTATGGCCAATCTGGCACAGGTTGTCGATGCGAACACCGTCCTCGATGACGGTGTCGTCTATCGCACCGCAGTCGACAGTCGTATTGGCCCCGATTTCGACATCGTCACCGACGCGCAACCCGCCGAGTTGCGGAACCCTGATCCAGCCATCGGGCGTCTGGGCTTGCCCGAAACCGTCCGAGCCAAGTATGGCACCCGGATGGATAATGCCGCGCTTGCCGATGCGTACAGCCCGGGCAAGCGTGACATTGGCGATCAATCGACAGTTTTCATCGACGACACAATCGGGCCCTATTACGGTGCCAGGTCCGACATACACGTTGTCGCCGACGATCGTCCGTGCGCCGATGGCGACCTGCGGGCCGATATGAGCACTGGCGGCGATCTTCGCCGACGGATCGATGACCGCCGATGCATGGATACCTGGTTCGATGGCCGGCTCCGGGCAGACGAAGGCCGCCATGCGCGCATAACAGGCGTAGGGGTTTTCGTGCACTAGCACAGC
>JBFGYM010000008.1:0-21440 GCA_041587435.1 Woeseiaceae bacterium | reverse complement strand
GTGCTGAGCCGCTTCGGCGTCATCCGCTTCGACGATTCGGCGATCAGCAGCCCGGGCGCGTGGCTGCACTGGGCCTACACCAACCTGGGCCTGTCGATTCCCGTGTTCGCGGGCCTGCTGCTGGCCTACTTCGTGACACTCGGCCGTCTGCGTGATGCGCTGGCGAAATCGAAGCCGATCAACCTCGTCGTGCAGCTCGACCACCTGACCGACATCTGGACGACGCTGTTCTTCGGCACGGGCGTCATCTGGACCGCGATCGGCATGCGCAGCGCGCTGATCTATGCGCTCGGCGACCGCGATGCGGCGCTGGCGCAGGGCGCGTTCGCGATGCTCGAGCGCATGATCGACGGCGGCATCCTGATGGCCCTGTCGACGACGATCTTCGGCGGTATCGGCGGCTACCTGATGCGGGTCTACAAGACGGTCACGCTCGGCGCAGAGCTGCAGCAGCAATTCGACACGGCGGCACGGGCGGACACCTCGGAGATGCGCCAGAGCCTGCAGCGCATCGAGGAGCACCTGCGGGGCGACACGGCATGAGCCGCTCGCCGCTTTCGTATCCGCTGAACCGCGGCGCTGACACCGACGTCGGCGGCGCGGCCGACCTGCAGACCGACATCATGCGCTTCATGGCGATCCTGTCGCTGTGCCTGGTCGCAATATTCGCGCTCGTGCAGAGCATCCCGATCGCACCGGTGGAGCCCGTGCCACCGGTCGAGCAAGCGGCTGCGCCCGAACAGGCCGCTCCGGCCGAACCGGCAGCCCCGGCCGAACCGCCGCCAGTCGTGGAACGGGTGGCGGCGCCCGCGCCCCGGGAGAAGCCGGTGGAGCTGACGCGGCCGAAATGGGTGTCCACCTTCACGCCCGCGGAGAGACCCCTGCCGCTGCCGGAGCCCGAGGTCGCCGCACAACCGCCGCCGGTCGTCGAGGCACCGCCGGTAACGGCCGAGCCCGTACCCGAGCCGGCAGAGAAAGAAGGGTTCACGTTGCGGTTCGCCTCGGATGCCGCGCTGACGAGGGCCGTGGCGGCGCATCACGTCGGCCTGTACGCCCTGGAACCCGGCCGCGCCAAGCGCATGACGGTCAGCGAGAGCCGCATCAGTTTCTGGGACGCCTCGATGCCGAACGCGTTTCACGAGATGGAAGCGCACACGGTACCCGTCGCCGTAATGCAGGCGCTGGCACGCAGCGGTGTCGAGACGAGCGCCGTGAACTGGGGTGTGACGCTGCCGGGCCGCATGACGTCGCAGCTCGAGGCCCTGATGCGTGAACACCGCGGCGGTTCCCTGATCATCGACGCGAGCGGCGCCATCCACTGGGAGGCCTCCTGATGAAACGATTCCTGATCCTGATAGCCATCCTCGTCGCGCAGTCGATCCCGGCCGTGGCGGAATCACGGGAAAAGGACCTCGATCGCTGGGTCGAGCGCGACCTTATTCCCTACGTCCGCCAGCAACTGCTGGTCCATCCGCGCTTCAAGGGCGAGACCGTGATGTTCGTCGTTCTCGACGACAACGCGCCGGCGTCGTCCACGAACGCACTCGCATTGTCGATGCGCGATCGCCTGCTGGCTGCCGCGGTGGAGACGCGTGGCATCGAGATCGGCTGGCAACAGGGCCGCGGCGGGGTCTCCCTCGAATCCACGCCTGGCGACTGCATGCATGACGACGTGCATTACTACATCGGCGTCGAGCTCTCGCAGAAACTCGACGGCACCTATGCCGTCAACGTGCGCGCACTCGATCTCGAGGACCGCAACTGGGTCACGGGATTCGGGCGCCGCTGGCAAGGCAAGCTCAGCACCAGCCAGCGCCAGGCCATGCGCCAGGAGCGCGTGGACCAGACGTTCCTCGGTGCGAGAGACGTTCCGTTTACGCTCGCGCAGACCGACCTGCTGGCCGCGCATCTCGCCCACCGGCTGTCGTGCACGCTCAAAAAACGCGTCGAGCACGATTACGTCGTTTCCATCGACCTCGTGGAGCCCCCGGCCAGCGGCCTCGAAGGCACGGTGGAACTGATCAGCAACAACCTCGCGAGCCGCCAGGCCCTGACGTTGAGCGCGGGCGACGCCGCGAGCAACGCGACGCTCAGCGGCAAGGCACACCGCATCGACGGTGTCCTGCACCAGTACTGGGTGACCGTGACGCCGAACGGCGAGGACAGCGAGGTCGCAGCCCTGAGCGCCAGCGCCTACGTCGTTTTGCCGGGCGCGCCCGGACCGGCGCCCGCGCAAGGACGGCCCGCCGAAGCCAGAGAACCGCCCGTCGCCGCCGCAACGCGGACAGGTGTCCCGGGCAAACCACCGGTGTCGATACCGAACGCGGGCAAGGACGGGCTGATCAGTCCGCTCGGCATCGTGGCACCGCCGTCGCGCGCCGCTTGCGGCATCGGCGCCTGCTCGATGCTCGAGACGCGGGCCCACGCCGATTCGATCGTGTTCTTTCTCGAACACCAGGCCAACTACGGTCTCGTGCGCCTTGCCGACGGCCGGTGCCGCGATCGCACGGCCGCACGCATCGCGCGCAGCGGCGAATCGATACGTTTCCCGATCGCGCGCACGACGACGTCGAAACGCAACTGGAGCGAGGCCCACGAGTGGGACCCCGCCCCCGACCTCGATACCTACTATGCCCTCGTCGCGACCGACGCCCGCGTGGCACGCAGTCTCGCCAACCACATCGACCGCCTGCCGATGCGCTGCTCCGACGCGCTGCGCCCCGGTCTCGAAGACGAAGCGCTCCAGGACTGGCTCGAGGGACTGGCGGCGCTGACGGCGCGCGCATCCGACCGCGTCGACTGGCGCGCCATCGAAGTTCGCGACGTTCTCTAGGAGATCCGCATGCTCAGACTCATCGGCATCCTCATCGGCTCGGCGCTGGCCGTCGGCTTCCTGATCGTGGCGCTGGGCGTTCCGAAGATCGCCGGCCCGGACCCCGTCGCCGCCAGCCAACCGGCGCCCGAACCCCCACCGGAACCCGCACCGGAAACCGCGGCAGCCGATCTGCCGGCGCCGCAGCCCGCACCGGTCGACGGCGGCCCGCCGGCAACGGAACCCGCACCGGAAGCAAAGCCGGACGCCGACACGCTCGCGCTGATCGACCGCATCTTCGAACCCGGGCCGGAAAGCGGCGCCGTCGACGAGGAGGACACTTTCGTCGCGGACAACTGGTATGCGTTCTGGAGCCCGTTCCGCAGCGAGATCGCCGCGAACGGCTTCGTTGCCCGGCTGCAGGAAACGACCGGCATCGACTACCGCGTGGTGAAGGTCAAGACGGGCGTCTACGAAGTCGCCTTTGCCTACACCGACGACGCCGACATCCAGGACAAGCTCGCGCGGATCTCGAGCGCGACCGGCCTCGACATGTCGGGAAGCTGAGGTGAAGGAGCGCCTGCAGAAAATTGCCATTGTCGCGGGCGGCGTCCTGCTGACGCTGTTCGCGATGACGGCAGACGCCGTCAAGCCGGACCTCGACCGCCAGTGGGCGGCGTACGCGCAGTCGCAAACGGCGCTCGAACCGGCCTTCACGTTTCCCCACGCGACCTGCTTCAAGGCGGCGGCGCTGCAGTACGACCTGCCGGAGACGCTACTGCTGGCGGTTGCGCGCGGCGAGAGCGATTTCGAACCGACCGCGCGTTCGCGCGCCAACGCGCACGGCGTCATGCAGATCCTGTGGCCGGATACGGCACGGCACCTCGGCATTCATCGACTCAGCGCGCTGTACGATCCCTGCACCAACATCGATGCGGGCGCCCGCTACCTGAAGGAACTGCTCGGCCGCTACGACGGCAACATGCACCTCGCGCTGGCGGCCTACAACTACGGGCCGGGACGCATATCGCGCGACGGCTTCGGCATTCCTTCGGGGGCCGAGTGGTACTCGGGCTACATCTACCGGCACCTCAACTACGTGCTCGGCCACGGCAAGCGCGGCAGGCCCGTGCCCGATACGCTGTATTCGGACATCGGCCAGTCGACCTTGCTGACGTTCGGCGAACCCTACCGGGCGGAAGCCTTCATCGATCGCCTCGAACAAACGGCCCCGGACCTCGAGCTCGACTGGTTCCGCCGCGGCACCGGCGAGTTCGAGGTTGTCATGACCTACGCGAACCGCGAGGAATTCGACGCGGGCGCCCGCCAGCTGCGCAGCGCCGGATTCCGCATCGACTAGCAGCCCGGCCGGCCGATCTCGCGGGGCAACATCGACTCGATGCGTTGCATGACGTCGAGGCGATGCACCAGGTCGTGGATGTAATCGAGCCGGTCCGTCTCGAGGACCAGCACCTCGCTCATGTCGTAGGCGGTGATCCAGTTGTCGTACAGGCGGTCGAGGCGCTTCAGGTAGGCGAGCGGCACGTCCCGCTCCATCCTGCGGCCGCGCAGGCGGATGCGCTGCCGCAACGTGCGCATCGAGCAGCGCAGGTAGATCATGAGATCCGGCGGACGAATCGCGTCGAGGATCGCGTAATAGAAACCCTGGTAGGTTTCCCAGTCGCGCTTCGAGATCTTGCGCATCTGGTGCAACGCCGTGGCGAAGATCTCGGCATCCTCGAAGATCGTCCGATCGAGCGCGACGACGCCGGGCTGCCGGTCCAGTTCCTGGTGCAGCCGGAACTTGTTCGACAGGAAATAGAGCTGCGACTGGAACGCCCAGCGCTTCATGTCCTTGTAGAAGTCCGCGAGGTAGGGGTTTTCGTCGTTCGGCTCGTAGAACGGAGCCACGCCGTAGGTGCGGTGCAGAAACTCGACCAGCGTCGACTTGCCCGACCCCATGTTGCCGGCAATTGCGATCGAGCGTTTCATACCCTATTCTCGATTCCCATGAGCAAGCCTGTTGTACTCATAAGCGAAGAGGAAATCCAGACGCGCGTCGGCGAACTGGCCGCGCAGATTTCCTCGGACTACGCCGAGGCCGACGAAATCGTGCTGATCGGCGTCCTCAAGGGCGCCTTTATTTTTCTCGCCGACCTTTCGCGCCGCCTCACGATTCCGAGAACCATCGAGTTCATCGCGGTATCGAGCTACGCCTCCGGCAGCGAGTCGACGGGCGCTGTGCGCCTCGAGATGGACGTCCGAGGCAGCATCGAGAACAAGCACGTGCTCATCGTCGAGGACATCGTCGATACCGGGCATACGATCAAGTACCTGTCGGGGGTACTGAAGTCACACCGCCCGGCATCGATCAAGACGGCAGCGCTCGTTCGCAAGGCCGACCGTGCCGAGGTCGAAATCAGCGTCGATTATCTCGGCTTCGATATCGGCAACGAATGGGTGGTCGGCTACGGTCTCGACTATGCGGAACAGGACCGCACCCTGCCCTACATCGGCGTCGTTACTCCCGAACACTAGTGGTCCGCACAACCGTCGACCTCGACCTCGATCGTCGAGTGCCCGATGCCGTATTCCTTCTGCACGAACGCCTTGACGCTGCGCACGACGGCAAGCTGGTTTTGCCCGTTGTCGGCCAGCGTGACATGCATCGTCATCATGAGCTGCTGCGGCGTCAGCCCCCAGACGTGCACGTGGTGAATCTCCGTCACACCCGGCACGTTGGCAACGATACGATCCTGCATGTCCGCAACGTCGAGCCAGTCGGGCGCGCCTTCGAGCAGGACGTGCGCACTGCGCTTGACGAGCGCCCACGCGCTGCGCAGGATCAGCGCCGCCACCGCGACGGACAGGATCGGATCGATCGGCGTCCAGCCCGTGTAGATGATGACGACCGCCGCAACGATCGCCGCGACTGAGCCCAGAAGATCTCCGGCCACGTGCAGCGCCGCGCCGCGTATGTTCAGGTTTTCCTGGTCGCCCGTGTGCAGGACGGCGAACGAGATGACGTTGACGACGAGGCCGGCCGCCGCAACCACCAGCATGGTTTCGCCGAGAATGTCCCGCGGCGTGATGAAGCGCTGGACCGCCTCGAACAGGATCCATCCGACGATGAAGAGCAGGCTGAGCCCGTTGACGAACGCCGCGAGGATCTGGAAACGCTGGTATCCGTAAGTCAGGTTGCCGTCGGCCGGGCGCTTGCTGACGTGAAACGCGACCGCCGCAAGCGCGAGCGCCATCGTGTCGGTCAGCATGTGCCCTGCGTCCGCCAGCAGCGCCAGCGACCCCGACAGGATGCCGCCGACGACCTCGACGATCATGAACAGGCCCGTCAGGACCAGCGCGATCATGACGCGCCGCAGGTTGCTCTCGCCCGCCTCGTGCGCGTGATCGTGACGATGGGAATGACGGTCTTGGCCCATGGGTTCCTCAGCCACCTTCCCGGCTCAGTCGGTAGATCAGGATCGCCGCGCGCTTGATGGCGAGCGGCAACGACGACAGTTCGAGGTATTCGTCGGGCGTATGACCGCCGCCGCCGATCGCACCCAGTCCGGCCAGCGCGTCCGTGTACGGTGCGACGAACGATATGTCTGCCGCGCCGCGCTCGGAGGGATCCAGCAGCGGCATCGGCTGCCGCCCCAGCGCCACGTTGATTCGTGACAGCTCCTCGGCCAGCGAGATATTGCCGTCCGTCGGCGGCATGGGCGGGTAGCCGTCCGCGAACTCGATGCTGGCTTCCGTTTGTGGCAGGTTTTCGGCCACGATGCGGCGCATCGCTTCCCTCGCCCGGTCGAGCTGTTCCTGCGAGATCGTGCGCATGCCGCCGTGCACGATGACGGTCCTGGGCACGACGTTGGTCTTGCCGAACGTCCTGCCGCGGTTCGTCGAGGCATCGTACGCGACGTCGCTCCCGCCCTGGATCGTGCCGGCATTGAACGTCAGGTACATCTCGCCGCGCACTTCCTCGTAGAAACGATTGAGGATGCGGCTCGCCTCGAAGATCGCCCCGGCCCCAACCTCATTGGAAAAGATGTCGGAAGAGTGCGACTGGCGCCCCGTGACCGTCAGCACCCAGCGGCTCGACGAGCGCCGCGCAACCGTGGCCCAGTCGGTGTCGTCGAAGTACATCGCCTCCTCGAAGCCGAGCGCGATGTCGGCCCACCGGCCCGCCTCGATGAGATCCTTGCGCGAGATCTCGACGGGATGACCGTATTTTTCTTCGTCGCCCATGAACGCCACGACAACGGCAATGTCGTCGAGGGCCCCGATGTGCTGCAAGGCCTTGAGCGCGTAAACGATGACGGTGTTGCCCGCCTTCATGTCGTAGACGCCGTGACCGCGCCCGATATCGCCGTCGACCTCGAAGGGCCGAACGCCGTCCTCTTCCTCGAACACGGTATCGAGGTGGCCGATCAGCAGGAACTTCCGGCCATTACCGTTCTTGCGCCCGAGAAGGTGCCCGGCCCGGTTGACCTCGGGCGGCATGGCGATCCACTCGGTCGCCAGCCCGAGGCTGTCCAGTTCGCGCCGCACGACGGCGCCGACGGCACGGACGCCGTCGTGGTTCATTGTGCCGCTCGGAATATCGACGGCCGCTTTCAGGAGCGCCACCGCCTCGTCGGCGTGCGCGTCGATCCAGTCGGCCATGCGCTGTTCCTCGGGCTGCAGTCCGCCCGCGAACGCCGGCAGTGCCAGGAGCGTGAAGCCGAAGGTAATGAACTGCCTGATCATCGGTGCGCCATTGCTGCTAAGGTCGTTCAATGTAGCAAGGAGCCTCTCATGATCTCAACGGCTGAGCACCCGAAGAAGTTCGTCGACGTTCACGGCAAGCGCATGGCATACGTCGAGATGGGCGAAGGCGATCCGATCGTGTTCCAGCACGGCAACCCGACCTCCTCCTACCTGTGGCGCAACGTCATGCCGCCGCTCGCCGGGATGGGCCGCTGCATCGCGGTGGATCTCATCGGCATGGGCGACTCCGACAAGCTGGACGACCCGGGGCCCGACAGCTACCGCTACGTCGAGCACCGCGACTACCTGTTCGAGGCGTGGGAGCAGCTCGGCGTGCGCGACAACGTGACGCTCGTCCTTCACGACTGGGGTTCCGCGCTCGGTTTCGACTGGGCCAGCAGGAACCCCGACAAGGTGAAGGGCATCGCGTACATGGAGGGCATTCCCTGCCCGATTCGCTGGGACGACTGGCCCGAGGCCGTGACGCCGATCTTCCAGGGGTTTCGCTCGGAGATGGGCGAGGCAATGGTGCTCGAGAAGAACATCTTCGTCGAGCGCGTCCTGCCCGGCTCCGTTCTGCGCGGCCTGACCGACGAAGAGATGGCCGTGTACCGTCGCCCGTTCCTGGAGCCGGGCGAGGACCGCCGCCCCACGCTGACCTGGCCGCGGCAGATACCGCTCGACGGCGAGCCTGCCGACGTCGCGGCGATCGCCGAGAATTACGCCGCCTGGCTGAAGGCCGCGCAGGTACCCAAGCTGTTCATCAACGCGGAGCCCGGCGCCATCCTCGTCGGCCGGCAGCGCGAGTTCGCGCGCAGCCTGCCCAACCAGACCGAGGTGACGGTCAGGGGCAGCCACTTCATCCAGGAAGACTCGCCCGAGGCGATCGCCGCGGCAATCGCCGACTGGCTGGCTACGCTTTAGCCGCGACCGCCGCGGTAAACACGACGTCGGTAGAGCTGTTCAGCGCGGTCTCGGCCGAGTCCTGCAGGATGCTGATCACGAAACCCACCGCGACGACCTGCATTGCGACGTCGTTCGAGATCCCGAACAGGCCGCAGGCCAGCGGGATCAGCAGCAGGGAACCGCCCGGAACGCCCGATGCACCGCACGCCGACAGCGCCGCCACGACGCTCAGCAAGAGGGCCGTCGGCACGTCGACGCTGATGCCGAGCGTGTGCACCGCGGCCAGCGTCAGCACCGTGATCGTGATGGCGGCACCCCCCATGTTGATTGTCGCCCCGAGCGGGATCGACACGGCGTAGGTGTCCTCCTCGAGGTCGAGCTTGGCGCACAGGGCCAGGTTGACCGGGATATTGGCCGCCGACGAGCGCGTAAAGAACGCGACGGTGCCGCTTTCACGCAGGGCCGTGAACACCAGCGGGTAAGGATTGCGCCTCGTTTTGATCCAGACGATCAGCGGGTTGGTCACGAGCGCGACCGCAATCATGCATCCGAGCAGCACGGTCAGGATTCGCGCGTAATCGCCGAGCACCCCGAGCCCGCCCTCGGCCAGGTTGCCGGCGACCAGGCCGAAAATACCGATGGGCGCGAGCCGAATGACCACGCGCACGATCTTGGTGACCGCATCCGAGAGATCGTGCAAGGCCAGCCGTGTCGAATCGGCCGCGTGATGCAGGAATACGCCGAGCAGCACGCCCCACACGAGCAGTCCGATGTAATTGGCGTTCAGCATCGCGCTGACCGGGTTGTCGACGATCTTGAGCAGCAGCGTCTGCAGGACCTCGCCGATGCCCTGCGGCGCGCTTTGCGCCACGCCGTCGGCCTGCAGCGCCAGCGTCGTCGGGAACAGCGTGCTGGCCAGCACGGCCAGCAGCGCAGCGGCCACCGTGCCGGCCAGGTACATGATCACGATGGGCCGCATCTGCGCCGTGTGGCTGGCCTTGCGATTCGCGATCGCGGAAGCGACGAGCACCAGCACGAGAACCGGCGCCACGGCCTTCAGGGCGGAGACAAAAAAACTGCCGAGCAGCATCGCCATGCTTGCCGTGTCGGGTGAGACCAGCGCGAGCGCGATGCCGAGTGCGACGCCGACGGCGATCTGGACGACGAGACTGCCCGAGAGGAGGCGGTGGATGACGGTCGGCTGGCTCATGGCGCCCGATAGTAGCGCGGCGCCAAAAAAAAAGCGGCTTCTTTCGAAACCGCTTTTCCAAACCTACGTTAGCACGTGGTCCTGGCCCCCTGATTCCCCCGCCAAGTCGTACCTGAAGGTAATTGTTGTCGGCAAAGCGGTCTATCTGTTGCGATAAGACTACGCTTGCTGAGAGAAAAGTTCTCAGAAATATCGACTAATGTCAATCCTTTAGCTAGGTCCCGAGGTTATATGAGCAAGTCCTGTTGTTTTTGTGGCACAAATGCAACAACAGGGGCAGGCGCGCTTTTCGTGCAAAATCAACGCTTAAGGCGCGCTCGGGTCCGCCTCGTCACGCACGGGGTTTCGCAACACGGCAATCCCCGGAATCTCGACCTCGACGACGTCGCCGTCCCGCAGCCAGACGGGGGGCCGGCGCGCCGCGCCGACGCCGCCCGGCGTGCCCGACGCAATGACGTCGCCGGTTTCGAGCAGCGCGAACGTCGAGCAATATTCGATCAGGTACGGAATGTCGAAAACGAGGTCGGCCACCCTGCCGTGCTGCATCACCTCGCCGTTCACACGGGTCGTCAGTTCGAGCGTCGCCGGATCGGTTATTTCGCTGGCCGGCACGACCGGGCCGATCGCCCCGCTCTTGTCGAAGTTCTTCCCGGCAGTAAATTGCGTCGTGTGCCGCTGCCAGTCGCGCACCGAGCCGTCCATGAAGCAGCAGTATCCCGCAACATGTTCGAGCGCTTTATCGCGGCGCACATAGCGCGCCGGCTTGCCGATCACGATGGCGAGTTCACCCTCGAAGTCGTACTGCTCCGAGACGCGCGGCCGGACCAGCGCCTCGCCATTGCCGACCAGGCTCGACGGGAAACGCGTGAAGACGACCGGGTAGTCCGGCACCTCGCGCCCCATCTCCTCGATGTGCGGCCGGTAATTCACGCCGACACAGAGAATTTTGTTGGGGCCGTCTGACTTCATGATGACGCTGATGGTATCTTGTGGCGCTCGACAAGACGAGTTAGGGGGTCACCGTGCGCCAATCCAGAATGTTGCTTGCCTTCGTGTTGCTGGCACTCCCGCTGACCGCCCCCGCGGCGACGGCGTTGCACAACGTCAACGGTTATACGTCGACCGCCGACGGCATAGTGGATTTCGCCGTCATCGTGTTCGGTGACGATGGCCGCGTCATCGCCATCGGCGACGACAGCCTGCTCGAGAAGCATCCCGATGCA
This sequence comes from Woeseiaceae bacterium, assembly GCA_041587435.1. Lineage (GTDB taxonomy): Bacteria > Pseudomonadota > Gammaproteobacteria > Steroidobacterales > Woeseiaceae > UBA1847. Next base: position 10,540 of record JBFGYM010000008.1, on the reverse strand, counting down.
TCGCGTATCGACGGCGGCGGACGCACGTTGCTGCCCGGCCTGACCGACGCGCATGCGCACGTCACGGGCCTCGGATTTCTCGAGACGCAGGTGAATGTCATGGGCATCGACACGCTGGAGGCGACGCTGGCGGCGATCCGGGATTACGCAGAAGCCAAGCCGAGCGCCCCATGGATCCTCGGGCGCGGCTGGAACCAGGTCCTGTGGCAAAGCAACGCCTTCCCGACCGCGGCCGACCTCGATGAGGCCATTGCCGACCGACCGGCCTGGCTGCGACGGGTTGACGGCCACGCGGGCTGGGCTAACTCGGCCGCGATGAAGATCGCCGGCATCGACGACGAAACGCCGGATCCCGTCGGCGGCAAGATCATCCGCGACGGCAACGGCGACGCCACGGGCGTACTGATCGACACGGCGATGGACCTCGTCGCGGCACACGTGCCACGACCCAACAAGACGGCCACGCGCGAGGCGGTGCGAGCCGCCGCCGAGGTCATGCTGTCGGAGGGCATCACGAGCGTTCACGACGCCGGTACCGATCTCCAGGAAGCCGAGGTCTTCATGGCGATGGCCGATGACGGCGACCTCGATGTCCGTGTCTACGCCATGACCGCCGGCTCCGGCGACGTGCTCGACGCAATCGGCCAGCCGATCATTGCCTATGGCGGCGACCGCCTCGACATCCGGTCGGTCAAGCTCGTTTCGGACGGCGCCCTCGGCAGTCGCGGCGCGGCGATGATCGAACCCTACTCCGATGATGCCGAAAACCGCGGCCTCGCCTTCTGGACCCAGGAAGAGCTCGACGCGATGGTCGCGAAAGCCAACGGCATGGGCTTCCAGGTCGGCATTCACGCTATTGGCGACCTCGGTAACCGCATGTCGCTAAACGCGTTCGAAAAGGCCCAGGGCGGCAAGCCGTCGCCCTTGCGTAACAGGATCGAGCACGCACAGATCGTGACGCTCGCGGACATACCGCGTTTCGCCGAACTCGGCATCATCGCGTCGATGCAGGCCACCCACGCCACGAGCGACAAGAACATGGCGGAAGACCGCGTCGGCCCCGAGCGTATCCTCGGCGGTTACGCGTGGCGCCGTATGCTCGACGCCGGCGTCGTGATCGCCAACGGCTCGGACTTCCCGGTCGAGTTGTCGAACCCGTTCCACGGCCTGTACGCCTCGGTCACGCGCCAGGGACGTGACGGCGAGCCCGAGGGTGGCTGGTACCCCGACCAGGCCCTGACGCGCGCCGAAACGCTGCATTCGTTTACGCTCGGAGCGGCGTACGCGGCGCACCAGGAAGACCGCCTCGGCAGCCTCGAGCCCGGCAAGTGGGCGGACTTCATCGTCATCGACCGCGACTACTTCACGGTGCCGGCATCCGAGATCGACGACATCGTCGTCCTCGAGACCTGGGTCGGCGGCGAGAAGGTCTTCGCCAGGACGGACAGTGACCCATGATCGTCGAACAGGTCTGGACCGGCAACGCCTACCGCAACTTCAACTACCTGGTCGCCTGCGCGGAGACCGGCGACGCGCTCGCGATCGACCCGCTCGAATTCGACAAGTGCCTCATTCTCGCGAAGGAGCGCGGCTGGTCGATCACCCAGGTCCTGAACACGCACGAGCACGGCGACCATACCGGCGGCAACAAGGGCATCGTCAAGGCGACCGGCGCGAAGCTCATTGCGCACAGGAACGCAGGCCGCCGCATTGCGAACGTGGACCGCGGCGTCGGCGCCGGTGACGTCATCAAGGTCGGCAAGACCGTCGAACTCGAGTGCCTCGACACGCCCGGCCACACGATGTGCCACATCTGCCTGTTGTCGCACACCGACGAGCCGGCCCTGTTCAGCGGCGACACGCTGTTCAATGCCGGCGCGGGCAACTGCCACAACGGCGGCCACCCCGAGCAGCTTTACGAGACGTTCACGCGGCAACTGGAGAAGCTCGGTGAAGACACGCTGCTGTACCCGGGGCACGACTACCTCGTCAACAATCTCGGCTTTACGCTCGACCGCGAGCCCGACAACGCGGTCGCGAAAGACATGCTAAAGAAGTTCCGCGACCAGGACCCGAACCATGCGCTCGTCACGACGCTGGCGCAGGAACGCGAGATGAACACGTTCTTCCGGCTCGACAGTCCGTCCATCGTCACGAAACTGGTCGAGGAATTTCCGGAGATCGGTGACAACCCCGACCCGAAAACGGTGTTCCTGAAACTGCGCGAGCTGCGCAACAGCTGGTAGGCGTCAGTCTCGCTCCGTGCCGCGGCTGCACTGCCAGAGATACAGCAGCGCATTGTAAACCTCGGCCTGCCGTTCGAGCTGTTCTCGCCAGCGCGACCCGTTGCCGTCGAAGTAGGCATCCAGCAGGACAGCGCGCCGCTCCGCGTCCAGGTTGTGATGGGCGGCGATGGTTGCAAGATCGAAGAACGGGTCGTTGTCGCAGGCGTATTCCCAGTCGAGGAAGCGCGTCTCGGGCACGTTGATGATGTTGCCGACGACGAGGTCGTTGTGGCAGAAGCACAGGTTTTGCGGCCGCGGCCCCTGCTCGACGATGCGTACCTTCTCCGCGACGATACGGGAATCGGGATTGACGATGCGGCGCGCATACGCCCGTGCGGCGGCCGCCGCGTCGAACGTGCGGCCAATCAGCGGCAGCGAATGCAGCCTGCGCAGCGCTTGCGCCAGCTGCTCGATGTTTTCGTCGTCCTCGAGGCAGTCGGCCGACCAGACGACGCCCTCGGCATACGCCGTCATCAGGACGCGTTCGCTCGCATGGATGACGGCGTTGGCGAGCCCGTGTTCCGCCGCCATCGACTGGATGGCCGCCTCGGCAGAGCGGGAGCGGTGCGGCTCGCTCCGAATACCGTCGTCGATCTTGAGCACGGCCTTGCGCCCGTCTTTCTCCACCAGCCAGGTGCGATTCGTCAGGCCCCCATCGAGCTCGGTGACCGCCGCGCCCGCCCAGTCGGGAAATCCTGCGAGCACTTTTTCCGGCGTCAGCGTCATGCGGCCGCCTCCCGGTAGGACCGCGTCCAGCGGACGATGCCGAACGGGATCATGACGACGTACAGGACGAACAGGCCCGCTGTCAGTTCGAGGTCTCGTGACCAGTAGATGAAGACGGAGGCGACATCGATGACGAGCCAGTACCACCAGTTCTCGAGCACCTTGCGCGCGACGAGGAACGTCGCCCAGATCGCCGACCAGGTCGTCATCGAGTCGATGTAGGGAAACGCGGCGTCGGTCCGCGTGCTGAGCAAATAGCCGCTCGCGAGACTGGCGCCAAGCACGATGGCAATGGCCATGGCGTGCGTCGACACGGGCCAGGCCACGATCGGTCGCTCATGCCCGTCGCTGCGCCCCGAGTACCAGACGTACCAGCCGTAGATCGCCATGACGAAATAGAAGCCGTTGAGACCCGACTCCATGTACAGCCGGGCATCGAAGAACAGCCAGACGTAGATCGCCGTGCTGATGCCGGCGCAGAACCAGCACCATATGTTTTCGCGGATGGCGAGCAGCAGGTAGGCGATCGCCATGATCACCGCGATGACCTCGAGCGGCGTCAATGCTGTCCCGGGTTATTGAACATCTTCATGACGAACACGCCTTTCGGAATGCGCTCGAACGTCGTCCCGAGTTCCTGCTTGAGCGCGTCCATTACGTCGTCAAACTCGCCGACGACCTGGGTACTCATGGCATTCGTCCATACTTCGAGGTTGTCGTGCGCGTTCAGGCGATCGATCACGTCCTTGATCGGCGGAATGAAATCCTTATCGAGCGGGTACAGGCTGATATCGACAGCAACTTTCATCAGTGGAATCTCCTTTCGATCGTGACGCCGACCTGGCGCGGGTCGCCGGCACGCGTGTACAGGGTGGCGGGGAAATCGGGCGGCTCGTTGCCGAAATAGAAGCCGCGCACGGCGTAGTACTCGTCGGTGAGATTGCGTCCCCACAGGTGCACGCGCCAGTTGTCGCTCTCGAAGCCGATACGCGCGTGCAGCAACTCGTAGGTCTCGGATTTCTCGTTGTGGCTGACGTCGAAATAAAACGTATCGCGTGCCGTCGCATCGAGCCGCGCGAAGAAGCCGCTCTCGCTGCGCCAGGTCACGCCGGCCGCGAGCGTGTAGCGCGGCGCGTGCGCCTGGTCGCGGCCGTTCAGCCACGGAAACTCCGTGACGGCGTCGGGGAACCCGCCGAGCAGCAGCCCGGCGCTCGCGTAAAGCTCGAGCGCGTCGGTCGCGAGCCAGCGCAGGTCGGTTTCGAGGCCGTAGGTCTTGCCGCCGTCGACGTTGATCGTCGCGAAGCCGAACGACGCCGGGTCGTTCGGATCGAGCTGGAACGAGGCGCGCACCTGCTGGTCTTCACGCCAGGCGTGGAAGGCGGACGCGTTCAGCGACAGCGCATCGTCCAGCAACGAGGCCTTGATGCCTGCTTCCACGGTCCACATCGCCTCGGCACCGAAGTAGCGCCAGTTGCCGGGCACCAATCCTAAGTTGAAGCCGCCCGCTTTGTAGCCGCGCGACAGGCGGGCGAAGCCCGTGACCTCGCCGCTCAGATCGTGGCTGACGCTGACCTCGCCGCCCCAGAGGGTGTCGGACAGGCTCTCGGACAGCCCGTCCGTGTCGCTGTAGTCGGCACCGCGATGCTCCATTCTCAACCCTGCCGTGAAACGTGTACCCTCCCCGAGCGCCGTGTTGTACTGCGTGAACAGGGCCATGTTGGTCGAGTCGAACTCGCTGTCGAACGGGTAGTCGAGGCTGTCGGCAAACGGTATGCCAGGATCGAAGTACTCGCCCTGGTTGAGTGTCGCCAGGCCCTCGTCGAGGCGCAGCGTATAGAGGCCGAACAGCCAGTGATCGGTCACGTAGCGAAACTCCTGGCTGAACGTGTCGCGCTCGCGCTTGCTGAACGACACGTAGTCGTATGTCACGGGCGCCCAGCTGTCGTCGTTGCCCCAGTCCGCGTCGAAACTGAAATCGATGTCCGACGAGGCAAACGCGGTGATCGACGTCAGTTCGCCGACGCCCACGCCGTCGACGTCGAAGCGCAGCGACGCGCCGACGCTTTCCTGCGCGTCCCTGCCCGGCTTGTCCGACAACATCGTGTAGGAATTATCGATCGCGAACGCGTCGTAACCGTTGTCGACGTTGCTGTAGATCACCGAGAGACGGCCGTCCACGCGCTGCGATGGTTCGAACGCGAGCCCGAAGCGCACGCCGGTCTCGTCGCGACCGTTCGTGTCCTCGCGACCGAGGTAGGAGTTGTCGCGGAAGCCGTTGCTCTCGTGTGTCTGCGCACTCAGGCGGAACAGCAGCGAGTCCGCCTCGTCGAGCGCGCCGCCGAAGGCCAGGCCGAGCGTGCGCGCGTCGTCATCGCCGACCGTGAGCTGCAGGCGGCCATCGCGTTCCGGCGAGGGCGCCATGCTGCGCATGTAGATCAGTCCGCCGAGCGCATTGGCGCCGTAGCGGCTGCCCTGCGAGCCGCGCAGCACCTCGACCGAACCGACGTCGAAGAGCGTCGCGATCGTGCCGATGCCGCTGAAGTCGATGTCGTCGATCAGAAAGCCGACCGACGGATTCGGCGCGCCCTGGTACTGCTCGAGCTCGCCGACGCCGCGAATCTGGAAGTAGCGTGCGCGGTGCCCGTCGCCCGACCAGTTCAGATTCGGCACGATATTGACGAGCTCCTCGAAGTGCTGGACCGCCGCTTCCTCGATCGTGGCGGCGTCGAGCACGCTGACGCTGACCGGCAGCTCGGTCGCCGTGCGGCCGCGGAAATCGGCCGTGACGACGATCTCGTCGATGACCTCTTCGGCCACCGCCGTCGTGGCAAGGAGAACGGAGAGTAGCGCGAGTCGCGCAGTGGATACGGTTGTCATGAGTCCCTTCCTACGCCGGCATTACCCGGATCAGGTTCTGAGGGTTCCCGGTATGGATCTCAGGCCGTGAGGCCACCCCTGTGCGGAGTCGGATTCTAGCAAAAAGTCATGCCGAATCCTCGGCCGCTGAGCGCGGCAGGCCAGCGACCTCCGTCGCGAATGCGTCTCATTCAAGAAACGCGCCCGCGGGCGGACCTCTAGCGCGGAAAGTTTAAGTCGTTTCTGTGACTCGACCGGATCAGGCAATTCATGGGTCAGGAACATTTTACTTCTTCCCAGGCACGCAAATTGGTGAAATAAACACCGCAGAGGACCGGTCCGTTTATCTATAGCTCCATTCCTGAGGAGAACATGATGCTGCGACTCTTCGCTACGCTCGCTCTTGTACTGACCTTCGTGCCGACACTCGCAAGTGCTGAAAAGGAGCAACCCGAAGTCCTCGGCGTGCTCTTCTATGCCGACTGGTGCGGAAGTTGCAAAGTGCTTGACCCGGAAATTCAGAAAGCTCGAGGCAAATCCGATCTCGACAATGAACCCGTGCTGTTTGTTCGTCTCGATCTCACCGACGCAACACGGCGTTACCAGTCTAGCCTAATGGCCACCTCGCTTGGGTTGGGCGACTTCTATAAGGAGAACGCCGGCGCGACCGGTTTCATGTTGCTCGTTGATGCCGAAACCAAGGAAGTCATCTCGATGCTGACTAAGAAAATGGACGCTGCAGCCATCACGAGTGCGGTGAAAGCCGCCATCGAAAAAGCGACCGGTTGATCGGACTAGTCGGAAAACTCGAACCATCCGGCCACAAGCGGCCGAAATCTGACAAGCTGATATCGACGCTCTATATGGATTCAGTGCCTGGAGGCTCGCGCTGTAGTCGAATCGAGAGCGCGACTAGCCAGGCGAACAGAATTGCCAAGAACAGCCGTTGAAGGATCCCGGTGCCTTCCCTTGTTGCCTCGGATTGGACCATCGCCACCAGGACGACGACAGACGCAAACCCGCTCACAAGCGAATATGCGCCAAAACGGCGCCAGCCTGCGTCACGAAGAAACATTACGCCCCAGACAATTACGCCGAGGATGAAAGCTGGAAATGCAATGATGGACACCAGATCGTGCAGCTTTTGTTCTGGTGTGGGGTTCGCAGGGCTGCAGCCCAGGTCACAGGAATAAATGCCCGCAAGAGACAAGCAAATCGCAAATGCAATCAGACAGAGCGACCCAATCACGTTCAGAGCCCCGCTGGAAACAAGCTTACGGGAGGCAATAATGAAGATCAGAATGAGGGCCCCGGAAAGAATAAATCCGAACCAGTTCATTACCCACCCGAACTCGGCTCCTCTCTCGCCGAGTTCACTGATGAACTGGCTGCTGTGACTGTAGCTCGAGCGGGTCGTAGCGACGACAGCAGTCACTACAGCAAAAAGTATTGGGCCGACAACGCCGCAAAGCAACAGCAGTTTTCTTTGACCTGTAGACACAATTGATACCAAGGCAGCTTGCAATCCGCTCAATCTGCGACGGTCGGCAAAGGGTTATTGGCAGAACTCCATCTTACCCCGAAACCCGCCGCTCGAGCGGCTCGGATTGGGAGTTGAGCGGACCTCGCCATTGGCAAAATTCTGACCCAGTCCTGCCACTTACCAACGACCGACTCCTGCCGCTTCCAGCCGCCCGGGTCATTTGAGCTAGAATCACCGCTGTTGGCCCGAAGCAGAAGCAGGTGATCTGACGAATTAATTCCGCAACGGTAATTCGTCGACTGCGTCGCTGTTTCTTTGCAGCCCAACTCGTATAGTTACAGCCGCAAACACCATTGGAGAACGACTTGTCGAACCTGACGTTGGACAGAATTGAACAAGAATTACAGTTGATGAACGTCAACTTGGAGGAAGCGAACGACATTGCGATGCTGTCAGCGTTTGCATCATTTCCAGCCGATCTCGACAATGACAGCAGAAAGGCACTGTCTGCGCTTCGTGACAAGATGATGGAACGAGCGAAGGTTCGGGCAGGCGTCTAGATCTTGTCGCGGAAACAACATCCAGTACACGAGCCAAGTGCCTGATCGAGGCCGAGCATCGCCCCCAGACGGGGCTCGCTCCAGCGCCAAGTCGTCAATCCCGGTTGAGTCTCGCGATTAGCGACGACGTGTCCCAGCGGTTGCCGCCCATCGCCTGGACCTCGGCGTAGAAGCGGTCGACGAGTTCCGTTAGTTCGAGCTGCGCGCCGTTATTGCGGGCTTCCTCGAGCGCGATGCCGAGGTCCTTGCGCATCCAGTCGACGGCGAAGCCGAAGTCGAACTCGCCCGCGACCATCGTCTCCCAGCGATTTTCCATCTGCCACGATTGCGCCGCCCCCTTCGAGACCGACTCGATGACGACGGCCGGGTCGAGGCCGGCGCACCGCGCAAAGTGCAGGCCTTCGGACAAGCCCTGCACGATGCCCGCGATGCAGATCTGGTTGACCATCTTCGCGAGCTGGCCTGAGCCGACCGGGCCGATCAGCGTGACGGCCTTTGCATACGCATCGATGGCGGGCCTGGCGCGCTCGAACATGTCGGCATCGCCGCCCACCATGACGGTGAGCAGGCCGTTCTCGGCGCCCGCCTGCCCGCCCGACACGGGCGCGTCCAGAAATCCGACACCCTTGTCGGCCGCCGCGGCATGAATCTCGCGGGCCAACGTTGCCGACGCGGTCGTGTGGTCGACGATGATGCCGCCTTTGCCGATGCCGGCGAGCGCGCCGTCGTCGCCGAGCAGCACCTCGCGCACGTCGTCGTCATTGCCGACGCAGGAGAAGACGATGTCGGCGCCCGCGCCCGCTTCCTTCGGCGTCGGGACATGCGCGCCGCCAAATTCGTCGACCCAGCGCGCCGCCTTGTCGGCGCTGCGGTTGTAGACCACGACGTCGTGGCCGGCTTTCGCCAGGTGCCCGGCCATCGGGTAGCCCATGACGCCGAGACCGATAAAGGACGCTTTCATCGTGTCAGGCCGCGTTCCTGTTGCGATCCTTGTTCTTCTTGCGCGGATCGAGTCCCAGCGAACGGGCAATGATCTCTTTCATGATTTCCGAAGTCCCCGCGTAAATTCGGGATACCCGCGCCGCGGCGTGACGCCGACAGACTTCGTATTCCATCATGAAGCCGTTGCCGCCGTGCAATTGCACGCACGCGTCGGTGACGCGGTTCTCCATCTCGCTGACCCACAGCTTGCACTTGGCCGCATCGTGCGCCGTGAGCTTGCCCTCGTTGTGCGCGGTGACGCAGCGATCGACGAACGAATGCCCGACGTCCAGTTCCGTGCGCATCTCGGCGAGCCTGAAGCGCGTGTTCTGGAAGTCGCCGAGCGTCTGGCCGAACATCTTGCGCTCGCCGACGTACTCCAGCGTCGCGTCGAACGCGGCTTCCGCGTTGGCGATGCTGCCCGACGAGAGTATCAGGCGCTCCTCGGCCAGCCCGTGCATCAGGTGGTAGAAGCCGCGGTTCAATTCACCGAGCAGGTTCCCCTTCGGCACCCTGACGTTGTTGAAGAACAGCTCGGCCGTGTCCTGGCTTTTCATGCCCATCTTCATCATGTTGCTGCCGCGTTCGAAGCCTTCCATCCCGCGCTCGACGACGAACAGCGACATCCCGTGGGGGTTGGCCGGATCCGTGCGCGCCGCGACGATGACGAGGTCGGCAAGAATGCCGTTGGATATGAACGTCTTGGAGCCGTTCAGCAGGAAGTGGTCGCCCTTGTCCTCGGCCTTCGTGCGAGTGCCCGCGAGGTCGCTGCCGGCACCCGGTTCGGTCATGGCGATGGCCAGTATATGCTCACCGGTCACGCACTTCGGCAGCCAGCGCTTCTTCTGTTCCTCGGTGCCGAACGTGCCGATGTACGGCGCGACGAGCCGGCTGTGCAGCGTGAAGAACACGCCGGGGTCGCCATAACGCGTCACCTCTTCGTTGACGATCTGCTCGTAGCGAAAGTCCGGCATGCCGATGCCGCCGTACTCCTCGGGCACCCACATGCACAGGATGCCCATCTCGCCCGCTTTCAGGAACGCCTCGCGATCGACGATGCCCTGCTCGTTCCAGCGTTCGGCATGCGGCGCAATCTCGTTCCTGACGAAATTCCGCACGGAATCGCGGAACATCTCGTGTTCCTCGTTGAAAATCGTTCTTTCCATCGCTACCTACCTTTGAAATCCGGCGCGCGCTTCTCAAAGAAGGCCTTGATGCCTTCCTCGTTGTCCTCCGAGCCGAGCAATTCTCCCTGCAGGCTCGCCTCCATGTCGTACGCATCCGACCAGCCGTGATCCGCGGCAAAGCGCATCACCTTCTTGGTCGCGGCGATCGACAGCGGGGCACGCTTCGCCAGCGCCTGCGCCCATTCCAGCGCTGCCGCACGGAGCTCGTCCGCCGGAACGGCCTTGTTGGCCAGACCGAGTTCGACACAACGGTCCGCCGGGATACGCTCGGATTCGACGCTGAGCTGGAATGCGCGACGGTATCCGAGTTGCCGGACGAGCAGCCAGTTGAGGCCGCCGTCGGGGACGAGTGAAATCGTCGTGAACGGCGACAATAGGAACGCGTTGTCGGCCATGATCACGAGGTCGCACTGCAGCGCCATCGACAGGCCGATGCCGGCCGCCGACCCCGGCACGGCGGCG
>JBFGYM010000007.1:0-21814 GCA_041587435.1 Woeseiaceae bacterium | reverse complement strand
TCATTTCCCAGCACGCGAGCTCGGTGCCGATGCGCACGAACTCCGCGTCGACGAACTCGACCTCGGCGGGGAAGATGTAGTTCTGCAGCCAGTCCATCAAGGCGAGGTCGTCCGCCACGCCGCGCAGCAGCGTCATCGCCGCGTGCGAGTGGCCGTTGACGAGGCCCGGCATGACGATCCGTCCGTCGCCGGCGAACGTTTCCCTCGCCGTGTACGCGGCGGCGATCTCGGCTGCCGGGCCGACCGCGAGAATCACGCCGTCATCGACGGCCACTGCCCCGTTCTCAATGACCCTGTCGTCGGCGTCCATCGTCACGACGTAGTCGCCGTTCACGATCAGGTCGATCGCGTCGTCGGTCGCCGGCTGGCATCCCGCCGACAACGACACGGCGAGCACGAGGAAGAAGGGGCAACCGAAGTTGCCCCTTGTAGTCCTGCGGTGCGGCTGCCGCGTCATCAGAAGCGGAACCTCAGACCGAACTGGATACGGTAGACCGACGGGATGCGGGCCACCGCCTGTTCGGGAACGATCGTTGCGACCGTGCCCTGGTACGACGGGTTCGGCGTGTAGACGTACTGGTTGCCGACGATGGCCGCCGTTGCGGGCGCGACGTTCGACGGTGCCGTGTACGTGGCAATGCGTCCCCAGTCGTTGTTCAGCAGGTTGCCGACGTTCTCGATGTCGAGGAACAGGTCGAAGGCCGAATCGCCGAAGGCCTGGACCTTGATTTCCTGCTGCAGGCGAATGCTGAAGATGTTGACCCAGTCCGATTCGCAGCTGTTGCGCGGCACGATCGAGCCGCGGTAGTCGTCCAGGCACTCCTCGAAGCCGATGTACTCGTCGAGGTCTGCGAGGAACGCCGGGTCGCCTGTCACGAGCGGGTCGTTGGGGCCGGTCGGCACGTAGAACAGCTGCGATCCGGGGTTGTCACCTTCCGAACCGAAGTCCGCGAGGAACGTACCGCCCCAGGCCGCGTTGCCGCTGCCGAGCACGTAGCTGTAGTGGCGCCCCGAGCGGCCCGCATAGGTCAGGCCGACCGTCGTCAGGTTGTCGCCGAAGACCTCGTTCTGCCAGCGCAGCGTGCCCGTGATGCGGTGCTCGACTTCGTAGCGAGAGGGTGCGACCTGGCCGTTGTTGAGGTCGGTCTGCGGGTCCATCGCGTAGGTCTCGAAGCCGACGAAGCGGTTGTAGGACCGCAGTTCCTCGACATCCTGCCAGGTGTAGCCGACGTCGAGGTCCCAGGTGCCCTTGTCCATCGTGTCGAAAGTCTTCGACAGGCTTGCCGTGATCACCGTACTGCTGCCCTGGCCCGTGTTCGTGACGATATAGTCGCCGTCGGCGGGGAAATCGTAGATCGGGCGGCCGTCCGGCGCGGTGCCGGCCTGCGAGCGGCGGCCTTCGTAGATGTCGTAGCCGTCGTTGACGTCCGAGAACACGATATCGGCGTTCAGCAGCCAGTCGTCGCCGAGGATGTACTCGGCGCCGATGCTGTATTTCCAGGTGCTCAGGATATCGAAGTTCGGGTCGATCGCATCCACCGCAGTATCGGGGTTGAAGCCGATGTACTGCTGCAGTTCGCGATAGGCGGCGTCCGGGTCGGGCAGCGCCGCGACGGCGGCGGCGATCGAGTCGCTGACGGGCGGCCCGAAGAACGGCGCGAGGAAGCTCGCGAACGTGCGCGTGACGCCGTTGCCCGAATAGCTGTTGCCGAGCACGATCAGCGGCGTGCCGCCGCCGAACAGGCCGGCGCCGCCGCGTACGGTCAGGCGATCGTTGACGTCGTAGGTAAAGCCGAAGCGCGGCATCACGAGGTCCTTGCCGTCGAGGTTCTCCGTGTTCGAGAAGCCGTTACGCTGCTCGAAGGGCTGGTTTGCGGGTACCTGGCTGCTGTTGTCGTAGGTGTCGAAACGCAGGCCGGCGTTCAGCGTCAGCTTGTCGGACGGCGTCCACTCGTCCTGCACGTAGAAGCTGTTGACGGCCATCTTGAAGTTGGCCTCGGCGTTGACGGGGTTGCCGTCCGTGTTGACGTTGGCATTGCCGTAGAGCACGAAGTCGACGATCCGGTTCTCGAGGTTGTCGAGCGAGCCGAAGACGTAGTTGCCCTTCGAGAACGGCACGAACAGGTTGCGAACCTTGTATTCCTCCTGCTCGAAGCCCGCCGTCAGCAGGTGGTCGCCGAGCTGCCAGTCGGCCTTGAGGCGGATGAGACGCGACTCGTTGTCGAGCTCGTTGGCGTGACGGAAGCGGTCGCCGCCGGCCGCGATCGTACCGCCCGCGGCCGTGAAGATCGTGAAGTCCGGCGTCGTCGTGTCGACGCTGATCTGGCGGTTCTCGACCTCCTTGAAGCCGACCTTGAATTCGGTCGAGAACGTGTCGGTCCAGTTGGAGAACAGGTGTGCCGAGAAGGCCGTGAGCTTCTCGTTGATGTTGTAGCGGTTCGACTGCAGGACCGCGATCTCGGGGAAGTCGTCGAACAACACGTCGCCATCGGCTACCTGGTAGGTGGCCACGGCGCGGTGCTCGTCGTTGATGTTGAGATCCAGCTTGAGCAGGATCTTCTCGTCCTCGTCGACGTCGCTGGTCGCGAACGGGCCGGGATCGAAGCCGTACTCGGTGATCAGGATCTGGCGGGCGCGGTTGACATCCTGCTGGGTCACGCCGGCGATCCTGTCGATGGTCTGCGAGTTGGACGGACGGGTCGTCTCGAATTTTTCGTAATTGGCGAAGAAGAACAGGCGGTCGCGGATGATCGGGCCGCCCAGGGTGAAGCCGTAAGTGTCTTCGCTGAATTCGCCGATGCCGAGTTTCTCACCCTGCGACCGGTCGCCCGTCAGGCCGTCGTCGGTCGTGAACGCGAAGACGCTGCCCTCGAATTCGTTTGTGCCCGACTTGGTGACGATGTTGATGTTGCCGCCGATGAAGTTGCCGTAGGTCACGTCATAGGGGGCGATGTTGACGTTGATCGCCTCGATCGCGTCGATCGAGATCGGCGTTCGCTGCGTCGCCGACGCATTCTTCGACAGGCCGAAATTGTCGTTCTGGGCGACGCCGTCGATCGTCACGCTGTTGAAGCGGAAGTTCTGGCCTGCCATCGAGACGGCGGGGCCGCGCGCGACGCTGTAGTCTACGAGGATCTTCGGCTCGGTCGCGAGCGTGCTGACGAAATCGCGGTTGACCGAGGGGACGGCCTCGATGCGGTCGCGGTTGAAGTCGCGACCGACGCCCACGGTCAGGCTCTGCGCAACCTGTTGCGCGGTAACCGTGATCTCCTCGAGTTCCGCGGTCTGCGCCGATAATGAGACAACTTCGGTCTCGTCGAGCCCGAGATAGACGTCGGGCACGGTGGGCGCGTTGTACCTGGCACCCGGATCGAGCGAGACTTCGTACGGGCCGCCGACGGCCAGGCCGCGGGCGTACACGACGCCGGAGGCGCTGGTCGTCGTGGTCTGGGTCCGCCCGGTCGGCACGTGGCGGATCGTGACCGGCACCCCGCCGATGGCGTTGCCGCCTTCGTCCGTGACCTCGACGCGCATCGACGAGGTCGTGCCCTGCGCGTGGGCGGATCCGGCAATCAGGAAGAATGCGACCGTCGCGGCAAGCGCGGGCGCGACATAGGAACGAAAGATCTTTCGGTTCACGATTTTCCCCTTCGACTTGTTGTTCTTGGTGCAGGAAGTATAGCCTACGCCCGGCGTATCGACACGGCTTTCCCGGCGTCGTTACGACATTATTTCGGTGTTCAGGTAGAGTGGCAGCCGACCATGAAGACTACGCAGCTCAGCACCTTCGACGCCCCGGACGACGGCGCCTTGTCAGACGCCATGCTCGCGGCCTACCGTCGCGACGGCGTCGTCGTACTGCGCGACTTCGTTCCGGTTTCCGAGTGCGAGAAGCTACGTGCCCGGACGCTGCAACTCGTCGATGCATTCGACCCGGCGTCGGTGCGCAGCGTGTTCTCGACGACACGCCAGACGCAGCTCAACGACGAGTATTTTTACGATTCGGGCGACAAGATCCGTTTCTTCTTCGAGGATGACGCGTTCGACGAGGACGGCAACCTGCGCCAGGCCAAGCACGAGAGCCTCAACAAGATGGGGCATGCGATGCACGACCTCGATCCGGTCTTCGACGCCTTCTCGCGCACGCCGAAGCTGGTTTCGGCTGTCGAGAGCCTCGGGTTCGAGGAGCCGGGCATCATCCAGTCGATGTACATCTTCAAGCCGCCCGGCATCGGCGGCGAGGTCGTCTGCCACCAGGACTCGACGTTCATCTACACCGAGCCGGAGTCCTGCGTCGGCTTCTGGTTCGCGATCGACGACGCGACGCTCGAGAACGGCTGCATGCATTTCATCCCGGGCGCGCATACGATGCCGCTGAAGCAGCGCAACTACCGGCGCGACAACGGGACATTCGTCATCGAGACGATCGACGACACGCCGTGGCCGGAAGACCGTGTGCCGGCCGAAGCAACCGCCGGGACGCTCGTGATCTTCGACGGGCGCATGCCTCACCTGAGCGGTCCGAACCGTTCCGCGAAGTCGCGGCACGCCTTTACGCTGCACGTCATCGACCGCAACTGTCACTATCCGGCCGACAACTGGCTGCAGCGCGGCGCGCACCTGCCGCTGCGCGGCTTCGACCAGGGATAGGCATGCTGTTCCAGGACGTCATCCGCAAGAAACGCGACGGCGGCGCGCTCAGCGACGACGAGATCCGGTTCTTCGTCGACGGACTCGCGGACGAGAGCCTGCCGGCGGAGCAGGTGTCGGCACTCGCCATGGCTGTGTTCCTCAACTCCATGACCTTCGACGAGGCCGCGACGCTCACGATGGCGATGGCTGCGTCCGGGTCGGTCCTCGACTGGCGCGATGCCGGCCTCGACGGACCCGTCGTCGACAAGCACTCCACCGGCGGCGTCGGTGACAAGGTGAGCTTCCTGCTGGCGCCGATCGCCGCGGCCTGCGGGTGCCACGTGCCGATGATCTCGGGGCGCGGCCTCGGCCACACGGGCGGTACGACCGACAAGGCCGAAGCCATTCCGGGTTACGACACGGCGCCGACACTGTCGCGGTTTCGCGAGGTCGTAGCGGATGTGGGCTGCGCCGTCATCGGGCAGACGCCCGAGCTGGCGCCGGCCGACCGGCGCTTCTACGCGATCCGCGACGTGACCGGCACGGTCGAGTCGGTGCCGCTGATCACGGCGTCGATCCTGTCGAAGAAGATCGCGGCGGGACTGCAGGGTCTCGTCATGGACGTCAAGGTCGGCAACGGGGCGTTCATGGACGACATGGGCAGGGCGCGCGAGCTGGCGCGAAGCATCATCGCAACGGCCGCGAAAGCCGGGCTCGCGACGCATGCACTGATCACCGACATGAACGAGGTGCTCGGTGCGACGGCCGGCAATGCGCTCGAGATCGCCGAGTCCGTGCGGTTCCTGCGCAACGAGGATCGCGAGGCGCGACTGGACGAGGTCGTCATCGCGCTGTGCGCCGAAATGCTCGTCGTCGGCGGCGTGGAAACGGACCGGGCCGCCGCGGCGGCACGTTGCAACGAGGTCGTCGAGAACGGCCGCGCCGCCGAGGTGTTCGGCCGCATGGTCGCCGCGCTCGGCGGCCCGCCCGATTTCGTCGACCACCACGAGAAACACCTCGCGAGAGCGCCGGTCGAGCAGCCGGTGATGGCAGAGGGAATCGTGACGGCCGTCGACACGCGCGCGGTCGGCAACGCGATCATCGAGCTCGGCGGCGGGCGCCGCCGGGTCGGCGAGGCGCTGGATCTCTCCGTCGGCTTCAGCCGCATCGCACCGATCGGGACACGGCTCGATGCGGACACGCCCGTCGCGGTCGTGCATGCGGCGACGGAAGACGCCGCAAAACAGGCGGCAGCGCAGCTGCTGGCGGCCGTGACGCTCGGCGAGGAGGCGCCCGGCGAGCGTCCCGTGATTTGCGAGATTTTGACCGGTTAGACAGTCCCGATGCGGTAAACTACGCGTTCAAACAAGAAGAACCTCCCGGGGGAACAGCATGTCCAATTTCATCGGTCTTGCGGGGATCGCGGTCATACTCGGGATCGCGTTCGCAGCGTCGAGCAACCGCAAATCGATCAACCTGCGCATTGTCGGCGCAGCGTTCGCCCTGCAGGCCGTCATCGCAATCGTGGTTCTCTACTGGGACAAGGGCCGGCGCGGTATCGAGGTCATGAGTGAAGGTGTCATGGCCGTCATCGGTTTTTCGAAAGCCGGCATCGATTTCATGTTCGGACCGCTTGCGGACACAAACATCGTCGGCTTCAGTTTCGCGATCAACGTGTTGCCGATCATCATCTTCTTCTCGGCACTGATGTCCGTGCTTTACCACCTGCGCGTCATGGAGTGGATCGTCAAGCTGGTCGGCGGCTTCCTGCACAAGGTCATCGGCACCGGCTCCATCGAGTCGATGAACGCCGCGGCCAACGTCTTCGTCGGCCAGACCGAGGCGCCCCTGGCCGTGCGGCCGTACCTGAAAGGCCTCACCGAAGCGCAGATGTTCGCCGTCATGACGTCGGGACTTGCCTCGATAGCCGGCACCGTGCTCGCGGGCTACGCGATGATGGGCGCCGAGCTCAAGTACCTGCTCGCCGCGGCATTCATGGCGGCGCCGGGCGGCCTGCTCATGGCCAAGATGATCATGCCGGACGATCACGTCGTCAAAGCGAGCGAGCACGAGAAGCTCAGGATGGAGCGCAGCGAACACAAGAACGTGATCCTGGCGGCGGCCTCGGGCACGACCGACGGGCTGCGGCTGGCGGCCAACATCGGTGCAATGCTGGTTGCGTTCATCGCCTTGATCGCCCTGTTCAACGGACTCGTCGGCTGGGTTTCGGGCTGGTTCGGTTACGAGCTGACACTGCAGAAGATACTCGGCTGGGTATTTTCTCCGCTGATGTACCTGCTGAGCGTGCCGTGGTCCGAGGCGCAGGCGGCCGGCGCGCTGTTCGGCGAGAAGCTGATCCTCAACGAATTCGTCGCGTTTTCACATCTCAACGAATACCTTGCCGGCATGAGCGAGCGCACGTACGCGATCGTGACGTTTTCGCTGTGCGGCTTCGCCAACCTGTCGTCGATCGCCATCCTGCTCGGCGGGCTCGGTGTGCTCGTCCCCGAAAAGCGCGACCTGATCGGCCAGCTCGGCCTCAAGGCGGTGCTCGCGGGTTCCCTGTCGAACCTGATGAGCGCGGCGCTCGCGGGGTTGCTGCTCACGTTCTGATCCCATGCCGCGCAAGGTCATCATCGACTGTGATCCGGGACAGGACGACGCCGTCGCCCTGTTTCTCGCGATGGCCGCAGCGGACGAACTCGACATTCTCGGCATCACGACGGTGGCCGGCAACGTACCGCTCGTGCTGACGCAGCGCAACGCGCGCATGATGTGCGACATTGCGGACCGCCGCAATCTCGCTGTCTACGCCGGGTGCGAGCGGCCGATGCGGCGCGAGCCGATCACCGCGGAGTACATTCACGGTGACACCGGCATCGACGGCATCGAGGTGTTCGAACCCCGAACGCCGCTGCAGGGCCGGCACGCCGTCGATTTCATCGTCGACACGCTCCTCGACGCCGCCCGCAAAAAGGTGTCAGTCACCTTGATTCCGACCGGGCCGATGACCAACCTCGGCACGGCGATCGAGCGGGAGCCGCGCATCCTCGACGCGGTCGAGCGCATCGTGTCGATGGGCGGCGCGATGCGCGAGGGCGGCAACCGTTCGCCATCCGCCGAGTTCAACGTGCTCGCCGATCCCGACGCGGCCGACATCGTCTTCAACTGCGGCCGGCCGATCACGGCCATGGGCCTCGACGTGACGCACCAGGTCCTGTCGACGCGCGACCGGGTCGCGCGCATCCGTGCACTCGGCAACCCGGTCGCGGAGGCGACGGCCGGGATGCTGGGCTTCTTTCATCGCTACGACACGAAGAAGTACGGCTCGGAAGGCGCACCGCTGCACGACCCGTGCACGATCGCGTGGCTCCTCGATCCTGCGCTGTTCAGGACGAAAGCCTGCAATCTCGCGGTCGAAACCCGCTCCGACCTGACGCTCGGGCATACGGCCGTCGACTTCTGGCACGTAACGGACCGGCCGCACAACGTGGAATGGGCGTACGAGGTCGATGCGGACGGATTCTACGACCTGCTCGTCGAGCGGCTCGCGGGCTTCGGGGGCTGACGTGGCGACGATCGCGATTACGGTCATCGGATCGGTCAATCTCGACGTCGTCGCGCGGGCGCCGAAGCTGCCCCGGCCGGGAGAGACCGTGACGGGTGCGACATTGCACCGCTTCCCCGGCGGCAAGGGCGCCAACCAGGCACTCGCGGCGCGACGCCTCGGAGCCGAAGTATCGCTGGTCGCCTGCGTCGGTGACGACGCCGCCGCCGAAGAGGCGCTGGTGCTGCTGCGCGAAGGCGGGGTAGACCTGTCGCCAGTTACCGTTACGGGCTCGGTGACAGGCACCGCGTTGATTGCGGTGGCGCCGGACGGCGAGAACCAGATCGTGGTCGCCCCGGGCGCCAACCGGCTGCTGACGCCTGACCGAGTCCGCGTACCCGATACCGACGCCGTCATCTGCCAGCTCGAAGTGCCGGCCGAGACAGTCGCTTTCGTCGCCGGAGCGTATTCGGGGTTCCTGTGCGTCAACCTCGCCCCGGCCAGACACGTCGACGCCGCGGTCCTGCAAAGGGCCGACCTCATCGTCGTCAACCAGACGGAGTCGGACTGGTACGGCGATACACTCTCGGCCTGCACCGGCATGATCGCGACCACGCAAGGCGCTGGGCCGGCGACGCTGCTGCAGGGCGGCACGGTGGTCGCCGAGGCACGCCCCCCGCGGGTCGATGCGGTCGACGCCACCGGGGCGGGCGACACGTTCACGGCGGCCCTGACCGTCGCGCTCGTCGAGGGCCGGCCGCCGCAGGCGGCGCTCGAGTTTGCGTGCGCGGCCGGTGCCCTGGCCACGACGCGCATGGGCGCGCAGCCGTCGCTGCCGTACCGGGAGGAGGTGGATGCCCATGGCTAACGACCAGGACTTCGTCGAGTTCATCGTCGACCAGGTGGGTAACGGCTGCGAGCTGTCCTACCGGCACATGTTCGGCGGCACGGCCCTGTACATGAATGGCAAGGTCGTCGCGCTCGTCTGTGACAACCAGCTGTTCGTCAAGCCGACGGCAGCGGGGCGTGACTACATTGGCATCGTTGTCGAGGCGCCGCCCTACGAAGGTGCAAAGAATTCCTTCCTCATCGAGGACGAGCTCGACGACGCCGAGTGGCTCACCGAGCTGTTCGTTATCACAGAGAGAGCATTGCCGGCACCGAAGCCGAAGAAACGCAAGAAGAGGCCATCATGAAAACACTAGCGACCGTACTGCTGCTTGTTCTGCCCGCGATGGCGTGGGCCGAGGACGAGGAAAAACCGGAGCCGGGCTTCAACGAAGCCACTTTCAAGGGGCTCGAATGGCGCAGCATCGGGCCCGCCCTGATGTCGGGCCGCATCGCGGACATCGTCATCGACCCGACCGACAAGAGCGTCTGGTACGTCGGCGTCGGCAGCGGCGGCGTGTGGAAGACCGTCAACGCGGGCACGACATGGACGCCGGTCTTCGACGACGAGGGATCCTACTCGATCGGTTGCATCACGCTCGATCCCAACGACCCGAACGTCGTCTGGGTCGGCACGGGCGAGAACGTCAGCGGCCGGCACGTCGCCTACGGCGACGGCGTGTACCGCAGCCGCGACGGCGGCACGACCTGGGAGAACATGGGGCTCGAGGACTCCGAGCACATCGGCATGATCCGCGTCGATCCGCGCGACTCGAACACGATCTTCGTCGCGGCGCAGGGACCGCTCTGGTCCGGCGGCGGCGAGCGCGGCCTGTTCAAGTCGACCGACGGCGGC
Organism: Woeseiaceae bacterium; assembly: GCA_041587435.1. Classification (GTDB taxonomy): domain Bacteria; phylum Pseudomonadota; class Gammaproteobacteria; order Steroidobacterales; family Woeseiaceae; genus UBA1847. The sequence continues at coordinate 11,891 of JBFGYM010000007.1, read as the reverse complement.
AAGACCTGGCGCAAGGTGCTCGGAGACGGGCACGGCAACACGCCCGAGGACGACCGCTACACGGGCGTCAACGAGGTGCACATGGACCCCCGCAACCCCGACGTGATGTATGCCGTCACCTGGCAGCGACTGCGCAACGTCGCGGTCGTCATCGACGGCGGCCCCGGGACGGGCATTCACAAATCGGTGGACGGCGGCGAGACCTGGCGCGAGCTGACCAACGGCCTGCCCAGCGACAAGCCCGACGAGCAGATGATGGGCAAGACGGGACTCGCGATCAGCCCGCAGAACCCGGACGTCATCTACGCGACGATCGAACTCGACAACCGCACGGGCGGCTTCTGGCGCTCGGACGACGGCGGCGAGAACTGGGAGAAGAAGAACGACTACCTGTCGAGCGCGACGGGCCCGCACTACTACCAGGAACTGTTCGCCAGCCCGCACTTCGAGGGGCACGTCTACCAGATGGATTCGCAGCTGCACCTGACGAAGGACGGCGGCGACACGTTCACGCCGCAGCCGCACGAGACCAAGCACGTGGACCATCACGCACTCGCGTTCCGCGCCGACGACCCGAATTACCTTTTGATCGGCACCGACGGCGGCGTCTACGAAAGCTTCGACCTCGGCGAGACCTGGCGCTTCATCAACAACCTGCCGATCACGCAGTTCTACAAGGTGGCGGTCGACTACGACAAACCGTTCTACAACGTCTACGGCGGCACCCAGGACAACAACAGCCAGGGCGGCCCGTCGCGCACGGTCAACGTAAGCGGCATCCGCAACAGCGACTGGTTCATCACGATGTTCGGCGACGGTCACCAGCCCGCCGTGGACCCGTCCAACCCCGATATCGTCTATTCGCAGTGGCAGCAGGGCAACCTGACCCGTTTCGACCGGCGCACGGGCGAGGCGATCTACATCAAGCCGCAGGCTCGCGAAGGAGAGCCGCCCGATCGCTACAACTGGGATTCACCGATCCTGATCAGCCCTCACGACCCGGCGACGCTTTTCTTCGGCACGCAGCGCGTGTGGAAGAGCACCAACCGCGGCGACAGCTGGACGCCCGTAAGCTCCGACCTGACGCGCAACGAGAACCGCATCCGCCGGCCCGTCATGGGCCGGACCTGGAGCTACAACGCGCCGCGCGATCTCTGGGCCATGTCGCAGTTCAACACGGTGACGTCGCTGTCGCAGTCGCCGCTCGACGCGGCGCTGATCTATGCCGGCACCGACGACGGCCTGATCCAGGTGACCGAGGACGGCGGTGCGAGCTGGCGCACTGCAGCCAAGCTCCCCGGTGTGCCGGAGCGTTTCTTCGTCAACGACATCAAGGCCGACCTGCACGACAGGGACACGGTCTATGTCGTCGTGGACGACCACAAGCACGGCGATTTCACGCCGTACATCCTGAAGAGCGACAACCGTGGCCGCAGCTGGAAGAGCATTTCGTCAAACCTGCCGAAACGCCACGTCCTGTGGCGCGTCGTGCAGGACCACGTGAGGCCCGGCCTGCTGTTCGTTGCCTCGGAATTCGGCGTGTTCTTTACCGTCGACGGCGGCGGCGCGTGGACGAAGCTCAAGGGCGGATCGCCGAACATGGCGTTTCGCGATCTCGCGATACAGACGCGCGAGAACGACCTCGTCGGCGCGACGTTCGGCCGCAGTTTCTACGTGCTCGACGACTACACGCCGCTGCGCAGCGTGACGCGAGCCATGCTCGAAAGCGGCACGGTGTTGTTCCCGGTGCGCGCGGCAAAATGGTACGTCGAGCGCAATCCGCTCGGCTGCAGCGGCAACAGCTGCAAGGCGAGCCAGGGCGATTCGTTCTACACGGCGCCAAACCCGCCGTTCGGCGCCGTGTTCACGTACTACCTGGCCGAGGACATCCTGAGCCGCAAGGACGCCCGCCGCAAGGTCGAGAAAGAGAAGGAAAAGAACAACGAGGATGTCGTTGCCGCGGACTGGGGCACGGTCATTGCCGAGTCGGTCGAGGACGAACCGGCCATGGTGTTCACTATCCGCGGCGAAGACGGCGCTATCGTCGATCTCGTCGAAGGCCCGGTCACGGCCGGCTTCAACCGGGTCGCCTGGGACCTGCGCTACCCGACCGTCCAGCCATGGTCGCCCGAGCCGCCGATGTTCGCGTACGAGGTACCGACCGGCACACTCGCGGTGCCGGGCCGCTACACGGTCGAGATGAGCAAGCGTATCGACGGCGACATCGTGGACCTCGGCCAGGTGCAGGCTTTCGACGTCGTCTCCGTTCGGCCCGATCCGACGATCGCGGGCAGCACGCAGCCGCAGCGCGTGATCTTCGACTCGAAGGTCGAGGAACTGATGCGCGCGTCGTCAGGCAGCGTTGCGGCCATCGATGCCGTCGTGGCGGAGCTCGACGCGGTCAAGGCGACGCTCGACCGCTCGCAGACCGACGGCTCGCTGTATGCGCTGGCCAATTCGATCCAGCAGCAGCTCAAGGCCCAGCGCGACCGTCTGCAGGGCAACACGATGCGCGACATGTACAACGACCTGCCCGAGATGACGGTGGCCGCACGGCTGTTCCATGCACGCTTCGATGCCTCGACGAACGCCCACGGGCCGACGCCTGCACAACAGGAGTCGTTGCGCATCGCGCGCAAACTCTACGACGAGGTTGCCGCCGAGCTGACGCGGCTCGTGGAGACCGACTACGCGGGGCTCAAGGAGGCCATGGACGTGGCGCGGGTGCCCTGGACGCCGGGGCGCGGGATCCAGAGGTAGCGCTTCAGTCGAGCCCTGCGAGGATGCGCACGTGCTGCTCGGCGCAGCGAGCGAGGCTGTGCAGTTCGTAGCCGCCCTCGAGGACCGACACGATGCGATTCGATGCGGACTCGGCGGCGACTGCGACGATGCGCGCCGTGACCCAGCGAAAGTCGTCGTCGGTCAGGCTGACGTAGGACATGTCGTCGGCGACGTGCGCGTCGAAACCGGCGGACACGAAGATCATCTCCGGCTCGAACCGGCGCAGCGCGGGCAGCCAGGCATTCGTCACCGCTTCACGGAATTCGTCGCTGCCGGCCGTCGCGTCGAGCGGCACGCTGATGCGGCGATCCGTGTCGGGGAGCAGCGGCGTAAACGGGTAGAACGGGTGCTGAAACGTCGAACAGAACATCACCCGATGGTCGCCATCGAAGATGTCTTCGGTGCCGTTGCCGTGATGGACGTCGAAATCGAGGATGGCGACGCGCGACAGTCCGTGCGAGTCGAGCGCGTGCGCGGCGCCGACGGCGATGTTGTTGTACAGGCAGAACCCCATCGCGCGATTGCGTTCGGCATGGTGGCCAGGCGGGCGGACATTGCAGAATGCCGTGGTCACCTGCCCGCGAATCACGAGATCGACCGCCGCGACGACGGCGCCCGCGGCACGCCGCGCCGCCTCGAGGGAACCGGGGCTGACGACGGTGTCCGGGTCGAGCCGCGCGTACCCCTCGCGAGGCATGTTTGCCTCGATCGCGTCCAGGTACGCCGCATCGTGGACGCGCAGCAGCTGGTCGCGGCTCACCTCGGGCGCGTCGTAGTGCGGCAGCACGTCGCTCAAGCCCGACGCGAGCAGGCGATCGCCGATGGCCGAGACGCGCTGCGCACACTCCGGGTGATCGGCGCCGGTATCGTGCCGCAGGCAGACGGGATGGCTGAACAAGGCTGTGGGCACAGCGACTTACCCTTATTGTGGCGGTGTCGGCCCTGGTGTAAAAGGGCCGGTTTGGCAAAGCATACCCCGCACCTCGACCATGAGCACCCATTACCTCACACCCTTGTTCACGCCCGAAAGTATTGCGCTGTTCGGGGCCAGCGACCGGCCGGACGCCGTTGGCGGCATCGTTTTCCGTAACCTGCTGGCCGCGGGATTCGAGGGGCCGGTCTACCCGATCAACCCGCGGCGCGATACGGTGCAGGGGCAGGCGGCGTATCGTTCCCTCGCCAGGGTCGACGGACCCGTCGACCTCGCCGTCGTGGCGACGCCGGCGGCCGGCATACCCGACATCGTCGAGGAATGCGGGCAGCATGGCGTTCGCATGATTCTGATCCTGTCCGCCGGTTTCCGCGAGACCGGCCCGGCGGGACGCCGCCTCGAGGACCGGGTCATGCAACGCGCCCGGCATTACGGTATCCGCGTCATGGGCCCGAACTGCCTCGGCATCATCCGGCCCGACGCCGGCGTCAACCTGACTTTCGGCAACAACGACGCGGCCGGCGGCAACCTCGCGCTCGTGTCGCAGTCCGGCGCCATCTGCACGGCGATCCTGGACTGGGCCGAGGCGAACGGCATCGGCTTCTCGACCGTTGTCTCGACCGGGATCGGCGCCGATCTCGATTTTGGCGACTATCTCGATTACCTCGTGTCCGACTACAAGACCCGGGCGATCCTGCTGTACATCGAGGGCATCTCGGATGCACGACGTTTCATGAGCAGCCTGCGGGCCGCGGCCCGCATGAAACCCGTCATCGCGCTCAAGGTTGGGCGCCATGCGGCCGGGGCCGAAGCGTCGATGTCGCACACGGGTGCGCTGGTGGGCAGCGACGAGACCTTCTCGGCCGCGCTGCGCCGCTCCGGTGTCCTGCGTGTCGAGACGATTGGCCAGCTGTTCTCGGCGGCCCGCGCCCTGTCATCGACGAATTACCGCAGCCCGGCGGAACGCCTCGCGATCATTACCAATGGCGGCGGGCCCGGCGTCATGGCCGCGGATCGCCTGACCGACCAGGGCGTCGAGCTCGCGAAAATCTCGGATGCCACGATGGCCGCGCTCGACAAGGTCCTGCCCGTTGTCTGGTCCCACGGCAATCCCGTCGACATCATCGGTGACGCGACGCCCACGCGCTACCAGCAGGCCGTCGACGCATGCCTCGCGGACCCGGACATCGACGGGGCGCTCGTGATCCTCACGCCGCAGGCGATGACGCGGCCGACGGAAGTCGCGCAGGCCGTGATCGAGTCGGCGTCGAAGACGAAGAAAATCGTCATGGCGTCGTGGATGGGCGGACCGCAGGTGGAGCGTGCGCGAACCCTGTTCAACGAAGCCCAGGTGCCCTGTTTCCGGACGGTCGAGAACGCCGTCGACGCGTTCTCCTACGTGGCACGATTCCAGCGCAACCAGCGGCTGCTGCTGCAGACGCCGGCGCGACTCACGCGCGGCCAGGCGAAACCCGACAAGGACGGTGCGCGCCTGATCATCGAAGGCGTACTGAAGGAGCAGCGCCGCGTCCTGACGGAACCCGAATCGATGGCCGTACTGACGGCGTTCCACGTGCCGGTGGTGCGCAGCGCCGTCGCTCATACGGCGAACGAGGCGCTCGTGGCGGCGGAGACGATCGGCTTTCCGATCGCGATGAAGGTCCTGTCGCCCGACATCACGCACAAGTCCGACTCGGGCGGCGTCCGCCTGAACATCGTCTCCGCGCACGAGGTTCGCAATGCCTACAAGCAGATTATCGACACGGTGCACGGGAACCTGCCCGATGCCCGGATAACCGGCGTTACTGTCGAGCAGATGTACCGCAGCCGCTCGGGCCGGGAGCTGATGGTCGGCATCACGCGGGATCCCGTCTTCGGGCCCGTCGTCAGTTTCGGCAGCGGCGGGACGACCGTGGAGATCGTCGCCGATTCGGCCGTGTCGCTGCCGCCGCTCAACAGCCGGCTGGCGAAGGACCTCATCGGCCGCACCAAGGCGGCGCGCCTGCTCGACGCCTACCGCGACGTCCCGGCGGCCGACAAGGAGGCGCTCATCGACGTCCTGATGTCCGTGTCCGCCATGGCGTGCGAGCTGCCGTGGATCCAGGAAATGGACATCAATCCGCTGATCCTGGACGAAACCGGCATCGTGGCCGTCGACGCGCGCATCGCGGTCGCCTACCCGCCGCCGTCGACGGACCCTTACAACCACCTCGCGATCCACCCGTACCCGTCGCACCTCGCCAAGAAAGTCCAGCTCAGCGACGGGACGGACGTCACGATCCGGCCGATCCGGCCGGAGGATGCCGAGAGCGAAGCCAAATTCGTCCGCGAGCTGTCGGACGAGTCGAAGTACTTCCGCTTCATGAACACGTTCCAGGAACTGAGCCAGGAGATGCTGATCCGGCTGACGCAGATCGACTACCACAACGAGATGGCGCTGATCGCACTGGTGACGGTCGATGGCAGCGAGGAGCAGGTCGGTGTCGCCCGTTACGCGACGAATATCGACAAGAAGAGCTGCGAGTTCGCGCTCGTCGTCGGCGATGCGTGGCGCGGGCGTGGCCTTGCTCGCCTCCTGATGCGCGAGCTGATCGACGTGGCGCGCAGCCGCGACCTGGAGGTTCTCGAAGGGCAGATTCTCGCGGCCAACAAGCGCATGCTGGAACTCGTCGCATCGCTCGGCTTCGAGATCACCACCGACGCCGAAGACGGCTCCATCATGCGGGCTTCGATTGGCCTGAAAAAGGCAAGCTGAGGCCGGGCCTCAGGGCAGGTGGAACGAGGCGGGCAGCAATGCCCGGATGCCGTACTCCTGCCACTCGCCGCTGTCGTCGACAGCGAGAATGACGGTGTCGCCGTCCGCAAATTCGCGGATGCGCTGGCGGCAGCCGCCGCAGGGCGTGCAGGGTCCGGCGTCGCCGGATCCCCCGACGATCGCAATCTTCACGATGCGCTTGCCGCCGTGCTGAACCATGGCGGCGATCGCGGCGGCCTCGGCGCAGTTGCCGAGCGGGTACGCCGCGTTTTCGACGTTGCAGCCGACGTGCAGGTGGCCGTGTTCGTCCTCGATCGCGGCGCCGACGCTGAATCCGGAGTACGGACAGTAGGCTTTTGCGCGCGCATCATGCGCCGCGTTGACCAGGTCTTCGTTGGCGATCGTCACGGCTACTTGCGCATCGGGTTGTTGGGGTGCTGTGTCCAGTTCAGCTTGTCGGCGTCCGCCGCGCTGACCTGTTTCATCGTGATGCAGTTCTCGACCGGGCAGATGCTGACGCAGAGATTGCATCCGACGCATTCCTCGTCGATGACCTCGAAGCGTCGTTCGCCGTCGACCGTGTGCGTGATGGCCTGGTGCGACGTGTCCTCGCAGACCACGTGGCAGCGGCCGCACTGGATGCAGAGGTCCTGGTCGATGACGGCTTTCTCGACGTAGTTGAGGTTCAGGTACTGCCAGTCGGTGACGCTCGGCACGGCCTTGCGCACCAGTTGCTTCAAGGTAAGGCCCTTGTCGTCGAGGAAGGCGCTGAGACCGTCGGTGAGGTCCTCGATGATGCGGAAGCCGTACACCATCGCCGCCGTGCAGACCTGTACCGTGCTCGCGCCGAGGGCCAGGAAGTCGACGGCGTCGCGCCAGTCCGTGATGCCGCCGATGCCGGATATCGGCAGCGCGGCGGTGTCCGCGTTGCGCGCGATCTCGGCGACCATGTTGAGCGCAATCGGCTTCACGGCTTCGCCGCAGTAGCCGCCGTGCGTGCCCATGCCGTCGGTCACCGGGTACATCGTCAGGCTGTCGTAATCGACCCGCATGATCGAGTTGATCGTGTTGATGAGCGACACGGCATCGGCGCCGCCGTCCATCGCCGCCTTGGCGGGCGGCAGGATGTTGGTCACGTTCGGCGTCAGCTTGACGATGACGGGAACCGATGCCGCGGCCTTGGCCCATTCGGTGGCCATCCGGATGTACTCGGGCACCTGGCCAACGGCCGAGCCCATGCCGCGCTCGGACATGCCGTGCGGGCAGCCGAAGTTGAGTTCGAAGGCATCGCAGCCCGTGTCCTCGATCATCGGCAGGTACTTCTTCCAGGCATCCTCGGTCATCGGCAACATGACCGACACGACGAGCGCGCGGTCGGGCCAGTCCCTCTTGACCTGCCGGATTTCCTCGAGATTCGTTTCCAGCGGCCGGTCCGTGATCAGCTCGATGTTGTTGAAGCCGATGACGCGGCGGTCGTTGCTGTGCAGGGCGCCGTACCGCGGGCCGCTGACGTTCACGATCGGCGGTCCCGCCTCGCCGAGGGTCTTCCACACGGCGCCGCCCCAGCCGGCCTCGAAAGCGCGGTTGACGTTGTAGGCCTTGTCGGTCGGCGGCGCCGACGCGAGCCAGAACGGGTTCGGGGAACGGATCCCCAGGAATTCGCAGGACAGATCAGCCATGGCCGGCCCTCAATGTTCGGTCGATATCGATTGCGGCGAGCTTGCCGTGCTGCACGGCACTGACGGTCAGGTCGTCGCCGCCCTTGACGCAGTCGCCGCCGGCCCAGACCTTGTCGAGCGACGTCTTGTAGCCCTCGTCCACGACGACCTTGCCGCCGTCGAGTTCGATGCCCTCGATGCCCTCCATGTGCTGTCCGATGGCCTTGAACACCATGTCGGCGTAAAGCACGAACTTGCCCGCGTCGGTCTCGAATTCGACGCCCGTCGCGTGATCGTCGCCGAGGATGCGGGTCGGCGGAGCGCGGTGGTGAATCGACACGCCGCTCGTCTGCGCCAACGCCTGCTCGAAGTGGCTGGCGCTCATCTGGTCCGGACCGCGGCGGTACACCATGTGCACCTGCTCGGCACCGAGGTGGCGGCTCTGCACGGCGATGTCGATGGCCGTCATGCCGCCGCCGATGACGACCACCGTCTTGCCGATCGGCAGGGTGCTCTTGTCCTCCGCCTGGCGCAGCTTCGCAATGTACTCGATCGCGTTGATGACGCCTTTCTTGTCCTCGCCCTCGATACCGAGATCGTTTGCATGCCCGAGCCCGATGCCGAGGAACACGGCATCGAATTCCTCGGCCAGCTCGGGCAGCTGCACGTCCGTGCCGAGGGCGACGCCGTTGCGCATTTCGATGCCGCCGATCGACAGGATGTAGTCGATCTCGACCTGCGCAAAGCCGTTGACGGTCTTGTAGGCGGCAATTCCGTACTCGTTGAGGCCACCCGGCTTCACGTCGCGGTTGAAGACGACGACCTCGTGGCCGAGCATGGCCAGGCGATGCGCGCACGACAGTCCCGCCGGTCCGCCGCCGATGACCGCGACGCGATGCCCCGAAGGCGCGGCCCTGGCGAACAGCTGCACGTTGTCGAAGATGACGGGATCGGTCGCGTAGCGCTGCAGCGCGCCGATCTCGACGGGTTTTTCCTCGTGCGTGTTGCGTACGCACGCCTCCTCGCAGAGGACCTCCGTCGGGCAGACGCGGGCGCACATGCCACCCATGATGTTTTCGCTGAGAATCGTATGCGCTGAGCCGCGAATGTTGCCCGAGCGGATCTTCTGGATGAAGACGGGAATGTCGATGCCCGTCGGGCAGGCGGCCGTGCAGGGCGCATCGAAGCAGAAGTAACAGCGGTCGGCCTCGATCAGGGCTTCGGCGTGACCGAGCGGCGGGTGCAGATCGCCGAAATTCGCCTCGATCTCCTCCTTGCCGAGACGATGCGCGCGGATGTCGGGTTTGTCCGTCATGCGCGTTTCACCGGTACCGGCCTTGCGAGCTCGCGCTGGATACTCAGCGCACTGTAGTAATTCGCGTAGGGCGGCCGGTCGACGTAGCGGCCCGCACCGCGCTCGACGTCGAGCTTGCCGTCGGCCCAGACGACCTTGCCGCGGCTGATCGTGTGCGAGGCGCAGCCTTTGACCGCCATTCCCTCGAAGATGTTGTAGTCGACGTTCTGGTGGTCGGTCTTCGTCGAGATGGTCTTCGTGGCCTCGGGGTCCCAGACGACGATGTCCGCGTCCGCGCCGACCGACACGCTGCCCTTGCGCGGGTAGATATTGAAGATCTTCGCCGCGTTGGCCGACGTGACGGCGACGAACTCGTTCATCGTCAGGCGGCCGGTGCCGACACCGTGATGCCAGAGGACCTCCATGCGGTTCTCGACGCCGCCCGTGCCGTTCGGGATGCGCCGGAAGTCGTCCTTGCCCATCGCTTTCTGGTCGGCGCAGAAGCAGCAATGGTCGGTGGCCGTCGTCTGCAGGTTGCCGGATTGCAGGCCGCGCCAGAGCGCATCCTGGTGTTCCTTGCTGCGAAACGGCGGGCTCATGACGTGCGCGGCCGCGACCTCGAAATCGGGATGGCGGTACACCGAGTCGTCGATCAGCAGGTGGCCGGCCAGCACCTCGCCGAACACGCGCTGCCCCTCGTTGCGCGCACGCGTGATGGCCTCGAGCGACTGCTTGCACGAGTTGTGCACGATGTAGAGCGGCACCTTGAGTACCTCGGCGATGCGAATGGCGCGGTTCGCGGCCTCACCCTCGCATTCGGGCGGGCGCGACAGCGGGTGCGCCTCGGGTCCCGTAATGCCGGTCTCGTAGAGCGCGTTCTGCAAGCGGTAGACGAGTTCGCCGTTCTCGGCATGACACGTGACGATGGCGCCGAGCTCGATTGCGCGCGAGAAACTGTTCACCAGGATCTCGTCGTCCGCCATGATTGCGCCCTTGTAGGCCATGAAATGCTTGAAGCTGTTCACGCCGTGCTCGCGCACGAGCGTCCCCATGTCTTCATGCACCGATTCGTCCCACCAGGTGATCGCGACGTGGAAGGTGTAGTCGGCGACGGCTTTTTCGGCCCAGCCGCGCCACTCGCGGTAGGCCTCCATGATGTTCTGCTGCGGGCTCGGGATGACGAAATCGATGATCATCGTCGTGCCGCCCGCAGCGGCGGCCGCCGTGCCGGACTCGAAGTCCTCGCTCGCGACCGTGCCCATGAACGGCAGCTGCATGTGCGTATGCGGGTCGATGCCGCCCGGCATCACGTACTGGCCGCCCGCGTCGACGACCTTTGCGCCTTTGGGCGCGTCGAGACCCTGGCCGACCGCGGCGATATTCCCGTCCACGCACAACACGTCCGCCTCGAAACTGCGGTCCGCGTTGACGACGGTGCCGCCCTTGATCAGTACGCTCATGATGAGCCTCCGGTATCGCCGCGCGCGGCGAAGTAGTAAATGAAACCACCCAGGATCGAGCCCGTAAACCAGCCGTAGTCGTAGAACCAGCCGAGGTAATCCGTCGCGATGGCGATCACGGTCAGCCCGACCGGCACGAGGAAAGCGATGAAACCGGCCCTGTTCCAGGCCGGGTAGGCGCCGCCGTCCTTGTACAGTGAGACCAGGTCGTACTCCTGATGTTTGATCAGGAAATAGTCGATGACCATGATACCGGCAATCGGTCCGAGCAGGCTCGAGTAACCGAGCAGCCAGTTCGAATACAGGCTTTCAACGCTGACGTCGGTCTCGAGCCAGCCGAGCTTCTTGAGAAGTTCCCAGCTCATGAGCGCGATGCCGATCAGGCCCGTGATGATGACGCCGCGATCCTCGTTGATCAGTTTCGGCGCGACGTTCTGGAACACATTGGTCGGTGAGACGATGTTGGCTGCCGTGTTCGTCGAGATCGTCGCGAGGATAATCATGATCATGGCAACGATGACGCCGAAGCGGTTATCTATCGTGCCGATCAGGTTGATCGGATCGGAGATGACTTTGCCCGTCAGCTCGACCGAGGCGGCCGTCAGCACGACGCCCAGGCCGGCGAACAGCAGCATCGTCAGCGGCAGGCCGATGATCTGCCCGATCACCTGGCTGCGCTGGCGGCGCGCGTAACGGCTGAAGTCGGGGATGTTCAGGGACAACGTCGCCCAGAAGCCGACCATCGCTGTCAGCGCCGACAGGAAGTACGTCGTGACCGACGCGCCGGCGGGCCGGGTGGCGGGCGTGGCCAGCACCTCGCCAAGCGAGATCTTCGGCAGCGCCCAGAACAGCAGGCCGAAGGCGACGATGAGCAGCAGCGGCGCCGCGAGCGACTCGAGGCGCTTGATCGACTCCGAGCCGCGGATGACCACGGCCAGGTTGGCGACCCAGAAGATGAAGAAGCCGAGCACCTCGCCCGTGCCGCCGAGGGCTTTCCACGCCGGGAACATGG
>JBFGYM010000006.1:0-23161 GCA_041587435.1 Woeseiaceae bacterium | reverse complement strand
GCGCGGTGGTTCGGCCACAGGTATGAGGTCAATGCGAGTCCATGCATGTACTTGCGCATGTACGCGTCGTCGAAATAGACGGAGTTCGCGACTTCATCGAACGTCGAGTAGCGGTATCGCCGATGTCGCATGAAGTACATCTGCTCGCGCAGCGTGTCCTTGACGATCAGGTCGTAGCAGTCGGCCAGGTACGGAATGTCGAGGCCCGCCTCGAGCGCGTAGGCGAGGTAGGCATCGAGATCATGCAATTCCTCTGCGCCTACCTCGCGCAGCGATTCCGAGAGAAACTCGGACTGCAGCGGGTTTTTGTCGAGAATACTGTGCGTAAGCTGATTGATGGATTCGGAATCGACGTTCATTCTGCGGAACCCTCGACGGAGCGGCGGCGAACTGCGCGGGCGGGATTGCCGATGAGCGTCGTGCCGGCCTCGTATTCCCCGGAAACGACGCTGTTTGGCCCGACGACACAGTTGTCGCCCAGAACCGAATTGCCGAGAATGACCGCGCCGGCACCGACCCAGACACCCTTGCCGATCACGACCGGGTGGTTGAAGCGGGCCGGATCCGTCGACTGGCGGTTCGCGCCGTCTGCGTCGCCGGCCTGCGCCATGACCATCGAGCCGGGTCCGAAATGGGTGAAGTCACCCACCGTTATCAGGCCGGCACCGTACAGCGTGCAGTTCGGTCCTACGACCACATGGTCACCCAGCGAAATGCCACCGCCGTAGTCGCACCACGCCCGGCCGCCACAGTGAAGCAGCGCCCGGCGTTGCAATACCACGCCGCGCCCGACGGCGAGGCGTGACGGCGTCTTGATGACGACACCCGGCTCACAGGAAAGTCCAGGCACGAACAGCGTCCACAGTTTCGTCGGGAGCAATTCGCGAATCCTGTCGACGAAGCGTTGCGCTGCAGTCGGTCTTTCCCGTCGCAAAAGAGGATCAGTGCTCATAATCGATCAGTCGGCACGTGAGGCCGGCCCGCGACCCGGGCCAATAAGCGCGAATACAACGAATACGGTGATCTCCGCGATCAGTTGCCAGCCACGCACGAAAACGGCAAGAAAAGCAAGGTTGGGCAGACTTGTCAACGTACCTGCGAAAGCGAAGAAACTCGCCTCTCGGACGCCAAGGCCGGACGGCGTGATCATCGACACATAGCCGATGAACCAGGCGGCGGCATAAGATGCGCACAGGAGCCAGATGTTGACGTCGTCAAGCACCGGGAATATCCGTGGAAACATCCACCAGACCGTCAGGTAGCAGACCCACGACAACGCCACGCACACGACGATCATTATGGCACTCGACCATGGCATACGTCGTTCGAGCAACAATCGGCCCGCCAGTGACTGCACGCGTCCGGGCACCACTTTCGCCACCGCGACCAGTACATGCCCGAACCAGTCGAAGCGCACCGCGACGGCGAGCAGGATACTGCCGACGAGGAAGAGCGCCAGTGCCAGCGGCGCTCCCCAGGCGACGCCGCCGACCAGGCTCACGGCGACCAGCGCGCTGAAGTAGATCGCGTACAACATGGTATCGAGGTTGGCCCGGACCATCGCCGTCGACGGGATGTCGGACCGCGTTTCCGCGACCAGGTACGCAATACCCCAGATTCGGCCCGGGATATGCCGGAGTATCTGTGCAACGAAGAGCATCCTGGCGGCGTGCCGGTAACGAATGTACAGGTTGCTGTGCACGTGCAGCAGCGACTGGAACACAGGCACGATGAGTAACAGGGCCACAACGCCCAATACGATCGTCAGCAACAGCGACTCGATGCTCGCGATCTGGAAATCGCTGCGCAGCTCGCGGAAATCCCGCGCGAGCAGAACCACGACCCACGCCAGGCCGCCGGTCAGGACGATTCGGGACACCCATCGCCACAACGGCCTGCGCTGCTTTGCCGCGACGGTCATCGCACGGCCCGGTAGAGGCGTTCCATGGCGCGGAACAGCGGATACGTCGGCTTGACGGGCAGCGTGTAGGTCCTGTGTTCCCGCGTTTCCGCGCCCCACAGTTCCTTGTAGCGAACGAGGGTTTCCTGCCCGGGAGGCGACGACATCAGGTTGAATACCCCGCATCCCTCGCGTTTCGACCATTCGATCGCCTCGTTCAACAGCATCGCCGACGGGATGTGCTCGCGCATCTCCCAATCGAATGCGCCGTGCAGGTAATAGGCCGTTCCCCGGTGCCGCGCTACGACCGTAAACGCCGCGATGGCGTCACCCAGCCTGGCGAGCATCACGCGCAGGCGTGGTTCCGTCTGCGCGAGGCGTATCAGCGCCCCGAAGTAACGCGCCGTATAGCGCAGCGAACCCCGGTTCCGCTGCAACGTCTTGCGGTACAGGTCATAAAGGGCTTCGGCATCGCGAGGATCCGTGGTGTCGACAAGCTCCAGACCGGCTCGCAACGACTTGTTGACATCGCGCCTGCGGTTCTTGGCGATCCCGGCGAGCGACCATGACTGCAGGTTGACGATCGCGGTTTCGGGCGTCGACTCGTGCGGGAGGTCGAGCACTACGCTCGGACCGAACGCGCTCACCGGGATGCGCATTGCAACGATGCCGGCCGTCGACAGGGCACCGCGCATCGACTCGATGTGCGCATCGCCGTCGCTACCGCGAGCGACGATCCCGCCGACCGGGAACCCGAGATAGCCGATGCGAAAAGGCCCGGCCCGAAACCGCGACACGACCGCACCGCGAGCATGATCCTCGTCGTGCATCCAGATCGAGTCGCAGCCCAGTCCGCGTTCGAGTACCGACGCCCATTGCTCGGTCTGGAACAGGCAGCCTGCCTGCTCGCTAGCCGCCGGGAAGCCGGCCGGAACCGACACTGAAGCCACCCAGTTCGTCATGACACGCGGCGGCCGAGGCGCTCGGCAAACCGTGCGGCGGCGCTTTCGACGTCGAACTGCGCAGCCAGCCGGTCGAGCTGGGGCCGAAACCCGTCCGCTGGCGTCCGCAGCGCCTGCCGCAATGCGGCGGCGAACGCGCCGGGCGTCACACCCTCTGCGAGCACGCCGAATTCGCCGCGCTCGAACAGGTCGGGCAAATCCCCGACCGGCGTCGCGACGAGCGGCCGCCGCAACTGTGCGGCATCGGAGAGGATGACGGGGATACTCTCGACGCGCGACGGAAGTACCAGGTAGTCCGACCAGGCAACGAAATCGGCTGCATCGCGAGTATCGAGATAGCCGCCGGCGGTCACCGGCCTGCCCCGGCTTCTCAGTTCATCCACGAGGCCGTGAACCTCGGCTTCGAGAGGTCCACCGCCATGTATCCTGACTTCGGCTATTTGCGCCCAATCGTCCGGTGAAAGTTGCAGCAAGGCCTGCAGGAAAATGTCGACACCCTTGTTGGGATGCCAGCGCCCGAGAAACGCGAGACGATAGGGCGCGGAGCCGGACGGGTCCGTGACCCCGTCGATCTGCAGCTTGCGCGAACTGGGCAGGAACTCGCAGGGCATTCCGCTGATTCTCCTGACTTCCCGGCCGAGTTGCAGGCCGTCCGCAAAACGATCCGTGGCACGCCGCAGCACTCGGCGGAGAACCGAGCGAACGAGGGGAATCCTGCCGAGGCCCCAGATATCGCTGCCAAGGGCCCACACACCGTACGGCAACCCCGTGCGCTGCGCCCAGGCCCCGGACGGCAGTGCCCATAAACCCAGGATGTAGTCCGGCCGGTCCGTCTCGACGGCATTGAGCACCGCTCTCTGGCCGTCGCGGAGCGTAGCCAGAATCGCCCCCCAGTCTCCGGGGCGGAGCGGATTCAGCAGCGACAAAGGCCAGCGACGCACGGCAAACCGGTGGACCCCGAGCGATCCTTCTGCGCGGACCGACGACTCGCCGGCGGTCGCCGCAACGACCGTCACACGGCCGTGCTTCGCCAACTCGCGAGCGAAGTCGGCGACGAATCCGCCGGCGGCCTCGCTTCCGGCACCGGTATCGGGATAAGACGTCGTGACGAGGAGGACATGCATGGCTCAGGATTTTTCCAGGACCATCCTGTAGGCATACGGCATCATCGATTCGCTGCGGCTCAGCTTCGCGGCTGCCCAGGCAAGCACATTGCCGGCCAGCACGAGGACGGGCAGCGCGACGCCGAGCAGCATCAACGGGTTGCGTGCCGCAATCCAGTTGAGGACGGTCTTGCTCATCGCGATGTTCGATCCCAGGGCGGCCGTCTCGAGCGGGTGACCGATCGTGACGCTGTCGCGAACCGTGAGCCCCGCCCGGCGGGCCAGGCGCTCCAGGCCGAAACGCGTCCAGCGATGGAAGTCGAGCGGTGCATCATGGATCGGATACATGAAAGGAACCTGCAGGGTCAGGGAACCGCCCTGCTTCAGGACGCGCCGGATTTCCGCCATGCATCGCTCCGGTTCCGGAATATGTTCCAGGACGTCCAGTAACAGGACATGATCGACGGACCCCGTGGCGAGCGGCAATTGCTGCGCATCGCCGAAGACGTCGGGACGCGTGCCGTACCACTGCATGGCCGTATCGAAGTAGTCGAGGCCGAGGTACTCGGCGCCGTCCGGCAGGTACCCGCGAGGCTTGCCGTCGGCGCAGCCGATGTCGAGCACCAGGCCGGACAGGTGGCCGCAGACGTCCCTCAAGCCTTCGTTCTCGCGCAGGAACGCGAACCACTGCGGATGCAGGGGCGTCCTTGCCAGGAACTTCAGAATCCTCATACCGTGCCTCGCATGCCGCTAGTCGGCACGCAATTCGAGGCGGCCGTCGTCGTGCAGGAGGTAGCGGGTCGGGCCGAGCGGCGCAGCGTGCGTGACGACCGGCATGACCACGTCGCCGCCGCCCCAGCGGCCGGCGTAGGCCGCAACGCGATTCGCCAGGCTGCGTCCGCGCACGACGATAAGCGGCCGCTTGCCGCTCCAGATCCTGGTGCTGTGTACCTGCTGGTACAGGCTGTAGGCGAGAAACGGCGCGCGCAGCATACGCACGACGACGCTGTCCGCATCGTCGAGAAGGCGCGCCGGGTTCTGCTGGTCCCGGCAGGCGTACCAGGTCGTCTCGCGCTGCGTCTCTCCTTCACGAGGCAGGATCTTCGGTGCCGCCCCGGCCTGATCATCGTGACTGCCGACGACGTGAATGACGTGCCGCATTCAGGACCTGCTGTAGGTCAGCGACGTGATCTGCTCGGAGATCAGGCCGATCAGGAACACGATGACCGATGCGCTGAACAGCAACATGCTCATGTTGGTGAAGCGGCCCATCGCCGAATACGTGTACACGTACCAGCCGGCCCCCGTCGCGAAAAAGGCGAGGCTGACGGGCAGAAAAATTTTCAATGGCGAGTACAGTGTCGCGATCTTGAAGATGATCACCATGAATCGCAGGCCGTCGCGCAGCGGACGGATGTGGCTCTTGCCGATGCGCTGCCCCACCGGGATCGACTCGAATCGAATCGGGTAGCCCGCGCGCAGAAAGGCCATCGTGATGGTCGTCGGGTAGGAAAAGCCGTTCGGCAGCAGGTACAGGAATCGTTTGAACAGGCCCGCGCGAACGACGCGGAAACCCGAGGTCAGGTCGGGAATGCGGCGCCCGGTCAGCCACGACGCAACGACATTGTAGATGCCATTGGCCCAGAGCCGGCCGACGTTAGCGTGCGAGCCGGCGTTGCGCGCGCCGATGACCATGTCGAAGCCCTCGTCGAGCCGCGCCAGCAGCGCATCGAACTCACGCGCATCGTGTTGTCCGTCACCGTCCATGAAGGCGATCAGGTCGCCGTCCGCGGCACGCGCCCCGGCCTTGACCGCGGCGCCGTTGCCGAGGCTCTCCGGGTGCCGGATGACCGTGGCGCCGGCGCTGCGCGCGATCTCGGCCGTACCGTCGCTGGACCCATCGTCGACGACGATGATCTGCGCATCGGGGTATTTTTCCCGGGCACCTGCCACGACGCCGCCGATGGCACCCTCTTCGTTCTTGGCCGGGATTACGATCGAGAGTGACTGCATGCGCCTGACCTGGCTACGACGTGAACATGATCATGATACCGGCCGCCACCGCCGAGCCAATGACGCCGGCCACGTTGGGGCCCATGGCGTGCATCAGCAGGATGTTGTGCGGATTGGCTTCGAGACCGACCCTGTTCGCGACGCGCGCGGCCATGGGCACGGCCGAAACGCCGGCGGCACCGATCAGCGGGTTGATCGGGGTGTGCGAAACACGATTCAGCAGCTTGCCCATCAGCACGCCGCTTGCCGTGCCGATGGCAAACGCCACCATGCCGAGCACGAGGATGCCGAGCGTGTCCACGACGAGGAACTGGTCGGCGCTGAGTTTCGAGCCGACCGCGAGCCCCAGGAAAATCGTGACGATGTTGATCAGCGCGTTCTGCGTCGTGTCCGACAACCGGTCGACCACACCGCATTCGCGCATCAGGTTGCCGAAGGCCAGCATGCCGAGCAGCGGCGCAGCCGTCGGCAACAGCAGCCCGACCAGCAACAGCAGCAGCAGCGGAAACAGGATGCGCTCGGTCTTCGTTACTTCACGCAGCTGCAGCATCTCGATCTCGCGTTCCTTCTGCGAGGTCAGGGCGCGCATGATCGGCGGCTGAATCAGCGGCACGAGCGCCATGTACGAGTAGGCGGCAATCGCAATCGCCCCGAGCAGGTTCGGTGCCAGCTGCCCGGCGACGTAGATCGCGGTCGGGCCGTCGGCGCCGCCGATGATGCCGATCGCGGCCGCCTCGCGCAGCGAGAAATCCATCCAGCCGAGCTCGGTCATGCCGAGCGCGCCGAGCAGCGTGGCGAATATGCCGAACTGCGCCGCCGCGCCGAGGAACAGCGTTTTCGGGTTGGCCAGCAGCGGAGAGAAGTCGGTCAGCGCACCGACGCCCATGAAGATGATCAGCGGAAATGCGCCGGACTTGATGCCGACCTCGTACGCCAGGTAGAGCAGACCGCCGGCTTCCGCGATACCGGCGCCGGGGATGTTGCTCAGCAGACCGCCGAACCCGATCGTGACGAGCAGCAGCGGTTCGAACTTGCGCACGATGCCGAGGTACAGCAGGCCCAGGCAGACGACGAGCATGATCGCCTGCCCGCCCGTGATCTGGTAAAGGCCCGACTCGACCCAGATTTGCCTGACGAGATCCACCCCGGCGTCGCGCTCAGCCGATTGCGACCAGTGCGTCGCCGACTGCGACCTTGTCGCCTTCTGCGACGAACACCTCGGTCACCGTGCCCGCGCGCGGCGCGGGCACGACCGTTTCCATTTTCATGGCCTCGACAATGACGAGCGGGTCGCCGGCCTTGACCGTCGCGCCCGGGCCCACGTGCACCTTGAAGATGTTGCCAGCCAAGGCCGCCTTGACCGCGTCGCCGCCGCCCGAGGCAGCCGGTGCGGCCGCGGGCTTCGCGCCCTGCCCGACCGCTGCCAGCTCGCCGCTGGCGGCGACCTCGACCGTGAATTCCTTGCCGTTGACACGCACGGAATACACGCCCGCCCCGCTGCCGCCCGCCGCAGGCGCCGCGGCCGGTTGCGGTGCGGGCTCGTCCCAGGGTGCCGGCTCGAACGCATCCGGGTTGTCGCGGTTCTCGAGGAACTTGAGCCCGATCTGCGGAAACAGCGCGTACGTCAACACGTCATCCACGACCTCGTCCGCCAGCCGTATGCCTTTCTCTTTCGCAAGCCGCGTGAGCTCCTGCGTTTGCCGCTCGAGCTCGGGCTCGAGCAGGTCGGCCGGCCGGCAAGTAATCGGTGCCGCCCCCTCGAGCACGCGCGCCTGGAGTTCCTTGTTGACCGGCACGGCCGTGGCTCCGTACTCACCCTTGAGCACGCCGGACGTCTCCTTGCTGATGACCTTGTAGCGTTCGCCCTGCAGCACGTTGATGACCGCCTGCGTGCCGACGATCTGCGAGGTCGGCGTGACGAGCGGGATCATGCCGAGGTCCTTGCGGACGCGTGGGATCTCCTCGAGCACCTCGTCCAGTTTCTCGCTCGCACCCTGCTCGCGGAGCTGGTTCTCGAGGTTCGTCAGCATGCCGCCCGGCACCTGGGCGATGAGGATGCGCGCGTCCACGCCCTTTAGCGCACCCTCGAACTTCGCGTACTTCTTGCGCACGCCGCGGAAATAGGACGCGATCTCTTCGATCAGGTTCAGGTCGAGGCCCGTGTCGCGGTCGGTCCCCTCCATGATCGCAACCAGGGTCTCCGTCGGCGAATGGCCGTACGTCATGCTCATGGACGAAACGGCCGTATCGATGTTGTCGATGCCCGCCTCCGCCGCCTTGACGCAGGTCGCGGTCGACAGGCCCGTCGTCGCGTGGCACTGCATGTGAATCGGAATCTCTACCGTGTCCTTCAGACGGCTGACCAGCTCGAAAGCCGTGTAGGGACGCAACAGCCCGGCCATGTCCTTGATGCAAATCGAGTCCGCGCCCATGTCCTCGATGCGCTTGCCCATGTCGACCCACAGGTCGATCGTGTGCACGTCGCTGACCGTGTAGGACATGGTGCCCTGGGCGTGCTTGCCGACTTCCAGCGTCGCCTTGATCGCGGTTTCGAGATTGCGCAGGTCGTTCATCGCGTCGAAGATGCGAAACACGTCGACGCCGTTGATCGCACAGCGCTCGACGAACTTGCGCACCAGGTCGTCCGCGTAGTGGCGGTAGCCGAGGATGTTCTGCCCGCGGAACAGCATCTGCTGCGGCGTATTCGGCATGGCCGCCTTGAGACGGCGGATCCGCTCCCACGGATCCTCGCCGAGGTAGCGGATACAGGCGTCGAATGTCGCGCCGCCCCAGGATTCCATCGACCAGAACCCGACCCTGTCGAGTTTGTCGGCAATCGGCAGCATGTCTTCGATGCGCATGCGCGTCGCGAGCAGGCTCTGGTGGGCATCACGCAGGACGAGTTCGGTGATCCCCAGGGGTTTCTTTTCACTCATTATCGGTTTGTCTTTGTGTTCAGGAATTCTTGCTGCGGTGTTGTGCGATGGCGGCCGTGATGGCGGCGACCTCCTCGTCGCTGACGGCGGCGGGCACGACGGGCGCCAGTCGGCCGACGATGCCGGCCATCAGCGTCATCGCCACGACGAGCAGGGTCAGGAACACGAAGACGGTGCCCATGCCAACGAGCATGAGTTCGAGACCCTGATTGAGCAGTGATGTAGGCATGGAAATTCCGGCCGGCGGTTCAGTCGGGATTATACGTGAAGATTCAAGCGGATAAAGGCGGCATGCCGTTGCATCGGCTAGGCGCGCTGCGCCATTTCCTCGAACCAGGAGATCGCCTCGTCGAGGCCGTCGACGTAATTCAGGATGCCGCGCGCGCGATCGACAGCAGGCCTTTGATATCAATAATAAAATTATGGAAGCCGGTGCTGTTTGCAAGGGCCTGCGCGCGGGCACGAAACGCGGCGACGTCGGCTTTGCCGACGTGGCCACGAATGGCAACGAGGACAGCCTTCTGGCGATCCAGCACGGTGTATTCGATTTGCATGGTGGAGGCCCGTCGAGCCGATGCGGACCCGGTCCTGGGGGTCAAGGGGGTTGAATTCCAGGCGCGCGAGCCGCCCCAGGCAACCGGCAATCGCCTAGAGGCCGAAGAAGCTGATCAGGGCGCCGCAGGCGGCCACCGACGCGCCCGCCACCGCCTGCGCATAGCGCCCCGCCGAGGGCAGTCGCAGGCGCTCGAGGCCGATGGTCGTGACCGCCACGAGCGCCAGCATCGTCAGCAGCGTCACCGCGCCGAAGACTACGGCGACGGCGACCACGAGACCGCCGCTTTGCTGCGCAGCCGGGTACATGAACAGCGGGATCAGGGCCTCGCAGGGGCCCAGCACGAAGATGATGAACATTGCCCAGGGCGTGATCGCATTGCGCGCCCCGTCCGTGTGCGCGTGCGCATGCCCGCGGCGGTGGTCGTGGGCATGGTCGTGCACGACGTCATTGTGGGCGTGCACGTGTGAGTGAACGTGACCCCTGCCGGCCTTCTTCATGCCCCAGGCGAAATAGACCAGCCCGAAGGCCAGCAGCGCATAGCCCGCGAGGCTGCCGCGCGCGCCCTCGATCTGCACCAGCGTCATCAGCTGCGCGCCCAGGAGGATACCGAACCCGCCGATCACGACGGAACTCGTCACGTGGCCGAGGCCGCACAGCGCCGTCACGCGTATCGTCCTGGCCAGGGACCAGCCGCGCGCCTTGCCCATCGCCGTGAAGACGAGATAGTGATCGGGGCCGAGCACCGTGTGCAGGAACGCAATCGATGCTGCAGTCAGCAACAGGACCTGCGCTTCGTTCATGCGGCCAGCGTAGCCCGGTGCCGGGTGTGCGGCGATACGTAGTTACCCTGCCGGGGCTAGCCGAAGGCGGCGGATTTGCGTCAGAATCGGGCCATGAACGTGTCGAACTGGCTCAAGACCGCGTGCGCCCTCCTGGCAAGCTGCCAGCTTGCCGCCTGCGCCACCGAGACCCGCGTGCAGGTCGTCTCGGCCACGCCCAGCCGCGAATGCGTGGTCCTGCTGCACGGCCTGAATCGAAGCTGGCGCGCCATGCGGACCATGGCACAAGCGCTGCAGGAGGACGGTTTCACGACCGTCAACGTCGACTATCCGTCGCAGCTCGGCACGGTCGAGGAACTCGCGCCCACGGTCGTCGGCAGCGGCGTGGACGCGTGCCGCGGTGCCGGCGCCGAGACGGTGCACTTCGTGACCCACTCGCTGGGTGGCATTCTGCTGCGCTACGAACACGAGCGCGCCGCCATCGCCGGACTCGGCCGAGTCGTCATGCTCGGGCCGCCCAACCACGGCAGCGAACTCATCGATCGCACCCGGGACTGGCCCGGTTTCGAGGCCCTGAGCGGGCCGGCCGGTGCGCAGCTCGGCACGCAGCCCGACAGCATCCCGTCGCAACTCGGGCCCGTGAATTTCGAGCTGGGCGTCATCGCGGGTACCGGCACGATCAACGTGCTCGCCTCCTCGATGCTGCCGGACCCCGACGACGGCAAGGTTTCGGTCGCCAGCACGCGCGTCGACGGCATGAAGGACTTCCTCGTTGTCGGCAATTCGCACCGCTACATCACGCGCAGCGACGTCGTCGTGCGCAACACGCGGGCGTTCCTGCGCGAAGGGCATTTCATCGACGCCGACCGGATGGCCGGGGAACATTGAATCAGCGCGCGCGCAGCTCGGCCTCGAGCCGTTCGATGCGCCGCTGTTGCTCCTGCACGACGCGCGTCAGTGCGGCGACGACATCCATCGCGCTCAGCGATCGGCCGTCGCCGGCGGCGAGCAGGGCCGGAACGTCTTCGGCGATGAAACCGACGTAGCGTTCCCCCTGCTCGGCCCGGTACTCGAACGACACGGGTTCGAGCGCCATGACGGCCGCCCGAGCCTCAGCGTCCGACAACACCTCGATGGCTGTCTTGCCGTCACGCGACGAGCGGTTCGTCCAGACGCCGCCTGCCGTCACGTGCGCGCCGCTCGCCAGTTCGAGCGGGTGCTGCGGCCGGGACACGCCGATACCGACATTGCCATCGCGGTCCACGGTGATGCGATCGATCGAGCCGGCGCCGATCGTCAGCGTGCTCGCGCGGTTGTGCATTATGTAGCCGGAGTCGCCGGAGGACTGCGTGATGATGAGCCCGGCGACACTGCTGTTACGGTCATGGATCTGGACGCTGCCGTTCACCTCCAGCCGCTGCTGCGGCTCGGCCGTGCCGATGCCGACGTGATTGCCGTCGTCGAAGATCTGGGAATTGCCCAGTTCGCCGGGTCGGCGGATCTTCACCACGTAGTCACGACTGCCCCGCACCTCGAGCGCCGGCGCGGGCGGCGCTGCTGGCGCGGGTTCAGGCTGCTCCTCCACGACCGGCGCGGGTTCAGGGACAGGCTCGGGTTCGTGGACGGTCTCCACCACCGGCTCGGATTCGAGCACCGGTTCGGGCTCGGGTTCGGGCTCGGGCTCGGGCTCGGGCTCGGGTTCGGGTTCGGGCTCGGGTTCGGGCTCTGGTTCGGGTTCGGGTTCGGGTTCGGGTTCGGGTTCGGGTTCGGGTTCGGCCTCGGCGACAGGCTCGACCTCCTCTGCGGCGTCCGCGGCGGGATCGGGTTCCACGCGGCTCCAGTCGGCGCTGACGTAGCCGGTTGCGTCGCCTTCGAGCCGCACCTCGTGCCAGCCGTCGACGCTGCGCACGAACGGCAGGGACTCGCCGCGCCGCAGCGCGCCGACGACGTCCGACGACGCGTCGGCCTCGAGGCGGACATTGACGCTGTCCTGGACCTTGTCAATCGGTACCACAATATCGGCCGTCGCTGCGATCGGCAGCAGCAGCAACACGCTCAGCAGTTTCTTCACGTTACTCTCCCCTAGTCCGTGTTGCGGTCCAGAATACCGCCGATCCAGCCGGCCGCAATCGGATGGTAGCTGTCCTTCGCGCGCACGAACATTTGCCGCGCGAGTTCCCGGTCCTCGCCGTTGTTCGCGAGCGCCGCATAAACCGGTGCGATGAGCCGGCCGCGTCCGTAGCGGTTGAGATGCGCTTCGAGCTCGTCGTAAGCCCCGGTGTAGCGCCGCGTCGCCACCTGGATGAACCAGGCGCGCCCGATCTCGGCGTTGCGCGTGATGCTCAGTCCCCACGCGGCGTCGATTTCGGCCAGCCTCGCGAGCGGCAAGTCGCCGGGCAGGCTGTTGATGAAGTGAATCGTCGCCTGCGGGCTCCACGTCGCGGTCCGGATCTCGTCGAGCGCGACGTCACCCGCGGCCCACGCCGCCGCCAGCGCAGCAGCATTGTCGAGGTTGGCCGACGACGGCACCGGCGCATCGTCGGGCAGTCCCGGCTCGTACGTCCAGCGCTCGACCTGCTCTCGCGTCAGCGGCGCGCCTTCGACGCTCAGCAACTGCTTGTCGAGATAGTCGAGGAACTGCTCCGTCGTGATCGTACCGAAGGCGAATTCCCGGAAGTAGCCGGCGAGGAAAGCATCGAATGCCTCGCGGCCGAATGCCTCTTCGAGATAGCGGAGGAAGAGCTGACCCTTGTGATAATGGACGGTGCCCTGGAAACCGTCCGGGTCGGCGTCGTCGAGACGCGGCGCCAGCGCCTGCATCGGCGCGGGAACGTTCTCGAAGTCCTGCAGCAATTCGCGGTAATTGAGCACGCGTTCCTCGTCGACGCGCTCGACGTCGTAGATCACTTCCATCAATCGCGACTCGATGTAGCTCGTCATGCCCTCGTTGAGCCAGCCGTCCCGCCAGGTCGCATTCGTGACGAGGTTGCCCGACCAGGAATGGGCGAGTTCGTGCGCGATCACCGAAACGAGCGATCGGTCGCCCGCCAGCAGGCTCGGCGTAATGAACGACAGGCGGGGGTTCTCCATGCCGCCGTACGGAAAACTCGGCGGCAGGACCAGCAGGTCGTAGCGCCCCCATTCGTACGGCCCGTACATCGCTTCGGCCTGCTCGAGCATGGCCTGGGTGTCGGCGAACTCGTACACCGACGCATCGAGCAGCTCGGGCTCCGTGTAGACACCCGTGTCCTCGCCGAGCGGCGCAAAATAGAAGTTGCCCACGGCAATGGCCAGCAGGTACGACGGTATCGGCTGCGGCATGTCGAAACGGTACTCGCCCGTGCGCGGTGCCAGCGGGTCGTTGTCGGCGCTCATCACGGCCAGCAGCGGTTCGGGGGTGCGCACGACCGCCTCGTAAGTGAAGCGAATCGCCGGCGTGTCCTGCAGCGGAACCCAGCTGCGCGCATGCACGGCTTGCGACTGCGAGAACATCATCGGGTGCTTGCGGCCCGCAGTCAGCGCGGGAGGCAGCCACTGCAGTGCGGTCGACTCGGGACTCGTCGCGTATTCGATCGCGAGGTCGAAAGCGTCGCCCGCGGCAGCCGGCAGCGAGACACGCAGCGGCGTGCCGAGCGTCGCGTGCGCTTCGCCGAACGCATAATCGGCCGGGACCGCATTGCCCTGCCCGTCCATGACGGCGACGGAAGCGATCGCCAGGTCGCGGGTGTCGAGGACGACCTCTTGCGCACCCGCATCGACGCGGCGCATCGACAGCACCGCAAAGCCGCGCAGTCGTTCATCGTCGAAGTCGACGTCGAGATCGAGCGACAGGTGCTCCGTGACGAAGGCGCCGGTATCGGCGAACGTAAAATAGTCGCGCGCGGGATCGTACGGGTCCACGTCGGGGCTTTCTTTCGAACAGGCCGCGACAAGCGCGAGAACGGCGAGCGTGAAAAGGCGTCGTGGTTGCATGGTAGTCTCGATCTGGCGCTGAAGGAGCGCGATTCTAAACCATTAAGGGGAAACGCGATGCGCGCCCTCGTCTGCAAGGAATTCGGCCCGGTCGAGAATCTCGTCGTCGAAGAGATCGACGACCCGGTGCCGGGCGACAACGACATCGCGTTCGACGTGCGCGCCGCCGGCGTCAACTTCGCCGACCTGCTCAGCGTTGCCGGGCAATACCAGGTTCGTGCGCCCCTGCCCTTCGTGCCGGGCAACGAGGCGGCCGGCGTCGTCACGGCCGTCGGCGCCAACGTCACCGGGTTCCGCCCCGGCGACGCCGTCATCGGCGCCCTGCGCGGCGGCGCTTTCGCCGAGAAGTCCGTGATCGACGCGAGCATGGCGATGCCGCTGCCCGGGGGCCTGTCGTTCGAGGAAGGCGCCGCGTATTCGGTCGCCTACGGCACGAGTTACCACGGACTCAAGCAGGGCGCCGCCCTGCGAGCCGGCGAAACCGTGCTGGTGCTCGGCGCCGCGGGCGGCGTCGGCTATGCCGCGGTCGAACTCGCGCGGGCGATGGGCGCGACGGTCATCGCCGCGGCGAGTTCGGCCGAGAAACTCGCGTTTGCCGCCGAAGGCGGCGCGCATCACGGCATCGACTATGCCCGGGAATCGCTGAGGGAGGCCGTCAAGGCGCTGACGGACGGACGCGGCGTCGACGTCGTCTACGACCCGGTCGGCGGCGAGCTGGCCGACCAGTCCCTGCGCTCGCTCGCCTGGCACGGACGGTACCTCGTCGTCGGCTTCGCGAGCGGCGACATACCGAGCCTGCCGCTCAACCTCGCCCTGCTCAAGGAGGCACGCATCGTCGGCGTCTGGTACGGGGCCTGGGCCGAACGGCACAGCGACGAGCTCGCCGCAAACGCCGCCGCGCTCGGCGCGATGATCGCGGGCGGGGCGATCAGGCCGCGCTGCAGCGAGACCTTCGCGCTGGAGGATTTCGTGGCGGCCTTCCGCGTCCTCGCCGAGCGCCGCGTGCTCGGAAAGGTCGTCTTCCGCATCGGCTGATGTCGACCGCGCGGCGCGTTTGCCTGGCACTGGCCGCCGGATTGCTGGCCTGGTCGACGCTGTGCGCCCACCCCGAAGACGAATTTTGCAGCGGCGATGACGGGCTCGACCCGGAGCTGTGCGCCGCGCTGGCCGAGATCGACAGCGCGACCGGTGACCTCTCGCCGGCGGCACTCGACCCGATACTCGACGACGAGGGCCGGGTGCGCGGCTTCTGGTCGACGCTCGGCCTGTACGTCACCATCGGCATCGGTCACATCCTGCCGGACGGCGCCGATCACATCCTGTTCGTGCTCGCGATCTTCCTCGCCTCGGTGCGCATCAGGGCGCTGGTCCTGCAGGTATCCGCCTTCACGGTGGCGCACACCGCCACGCTGGCGCTCGCCGCCGCCGGGCTCATCACCCCGAGCGCGGCCGTCGTCGAACCGTTGATCGCGTTCACGATCGCGTTTGTCGCGATCGAAAACCTCGTGTTCCGGGAGATGACGAAATGGCGACCGCCGGTCGTCTTCGGCTTCGGCCTCGTGCACGGCCTCGGCTTCGCCGGGTTCTTCGGCGAACTCGGCCTGCCGCCCGGCCAGTTCTGGAGCGCCCTGATCGGCTTCAACCTCGGCGTCGAAATCGGCCAGCTCTCCGTGATTCTCGTGGCCGCCGTCCTCGGTGCCCTGTTGCGGCGGTGGCTGCGAGACGAGGCAGGGCAACGGCTCTATCGCTCTGCCGTTGCCCTCCCCGGGTCTCTCGCCATCGGCCTGACGGGCCTGTGGTGGGGCGTTACGCGCCTGCTCGCGTGAGAGACTTCTCAGTCCGGGTCGACGGCAAAACCGCGCCCCTCGAGCAACGGCTCGATGCTGGGGTCCTGGCCGCGGAAATTGCGGTACAGCTCATCGGCCTCGCGAAGGCCGCCCGATTCGTACACCCATTTCTTGAGGCGCGCCGCGATCTCGGGATCGAAGATGTCCTCCGCCTGCCTGAACGCGTCGAAGCCGTCGGCGTCGAGGATCTCCGACCACAGGTAGGAATAGTAGCCGGCCGAGTAGCCGGTCGCGCTCGCGAAGATGTGTGAGAAGTACTGCGAACGGTAGCGCGGTTCGATCTCGGGAATCAGCCCGTACTCTTCGAGGACCGCCTTCTCGAACGCCCGCGCGTCGGTGATGCGTGCCGCCTCGGCCGAACTCAGCATGTGCCAGCGCAGGTCGAGCAGCGACGCGGCGATGTACTCTGTCGTCGCAAACCCCTGGTTGTGGTTGCGGGCAAGCCGCATGCGCTCGACGAGATCGGTCGGGATGACGTCATCCGTCTCGAAATGCCGCGCATAGATCTCGAGCATCTCGGGCTGGGTCGTCCAGTGCTCGAGGATTTGCGCCGGGAACTCGGTGTAGTCGCGCGGGCTGCCCGAGGTGCCCGCGAACGTCGGGTAGCGAATCTGCGTCATCAGGCCGTGCAGGCCGTGACCGAATTCGTGGAACAGCGTCCGCACGTCCGACAGACGCATCAGGGTCGGCTCGCCGGACGGCGGCATCGGCAGGTTCATGTTGTTGGTGATCAGCGGGCGCACCGCGTCGGGCCCGATGCCTGACGCCATGCGGTAGGAACTCATCCACGCGCCGCCGCGCTTCGAGTCGCGTGCATACATGTCGGTCATGAGCAGGCCGAGGTGTTCACCCTCGGCGTTCCTGACGTCGAACGAGACGACGACCGGGTTCCAGCCGTCGACGTCGGCCTCCTCGAATCGCACGCCGAACAGCCGCTTCGCCATCTCGAAGGCGCCCGCACGGACGTTTTCCAGTTTCAGGTACGGCTTGGTGGCATTCTCGTCGAGGTCATAGCGCGCCTTGCGCAGCTTCTCGGCATAGTGCCACCAGTCGTGGCCCTCGAACGTGAACGCATCGCCGATCATGGCCTGCATGTCGGCAAGCTCCTGTTTCGCCTGTTCGAGGCCCGGACGCCAGACGCGCAGCAGGAAGTCCTCGGCGCCCTGGGGCGTTTTCGCCATGCGCGTCTCGAGAATGTAGTGCGCATGGGATGGGTAACCGAGTATCTCGGCACGCTGCGCGCGCAGCTGGGCAATACGCACTGCAATGGGCCCGTTGTTCGTATCGCCCGCCGTGGCGCGCAGCCGGTAGCCGTCGAACAGCGCCTTGCGCAGCGCGCGGTTCTCCGACTGCGTCATGAAGGTCTCGTACGACGAGCGGTTCAGGCCGACGACCCAGGCCTCTTTGTCGGCGTTCCAGATCGCGTTCTTGAAGTCCCTGCTGAGGCCGGCGACCTCCTCGTCCGTCTTCAGTTCGAGCGTAAAGCCCTTCGTCGCTGCCAGCAGGTTCTGCGCGAACTTCGTGGTCAGCGTCGACAGTTCGGCGTTGATCTCGGCGACGCGCGCCTTGTCCGCGGGCGACAGCGCCGCGCCTTCACGCACGAAGCGCCGGTACGTGAGCTCGAGCAGGCGCGCGTCCTGCTCCTCGAGCCCCAGGTCGTCCTTGCGGTCGTAGACCGCCTCGATGCGCGCCCAGAGATCCGCATTCATCAGGATCGCGTCGTTCTCGCGCGTCAGCATCGGGTTGATCTCGACCTCGAGCGCGCGCAGCTCGTCGTCGAGCTCGGTGTTCGTGATGTTGCCGAACGTGCGATTGACTTTCGTCAGCAGTTCACCCGACGCCTCGAGGGCCACGATCGTGTTCTCGAAGGTCGGCGCGTCCGGGTTGCCGACAATCGCCTCGACGTCGGCGCGCTGCTCGAGAATGCCCTTCTTGAAGGCCGGCAGGTAGTGCTCGTTCCGGATCGCCGCGAACGGGGGCACGCCGTAGGGCGTATCCCATACCTCGAGGAACGGGTTTCCGGCCAGCTCGGCGTCGCTGACGCTGATCACGCCCTGCTGGTCTGCGGCCGTCGCCGCTGTCTCCTCCTGTTCCCCGCCGCCGCATGCGCCCAGCATGAGCACGGCAAGGCCCGTTACTGCCAACCTGCTGATTTTCATTGTCTGTTGTCCCAAATCGGTGATAATCCGCCGTCGCGGCGGGAGGACCCCGCCACGGCCAAGCAGCCCATTGTACGTGTCTCGAACCGCGAAATCCGGCCGCGGGCAGTGCTCGGTATTCGCGTATGTATACGGAGAGTTTTTCCGGTATAAAAGGTTCACAACAAAACCGCCTGGCCGCGCTCATCCGGCCGGCTCTCGCTCAGGATCAGGCATGTCTGCACAATCAGCTCGACCGCTCAACCCGGCGCCGGAGGATTTCGCCGGCGACTCCTCCGCGCGCGCATTGAAGCGCGCCTTCCACGCAACGCGGCCCAAGTTCTTCCCGGCCTCGGTGCTGCCGGTCGTCGCCGGCACGGCGTGGGGCGCCTACGCCGGCACCACGTTCAGCTGGTACGTTTTCGTCCTGGCCCTGGTCGCAACCGTTTGCGTCCATGCCGCCAGCAACGTGCTCAACGACGTTGGTGACGACCAGATCGGCACGGACGGCCGCAACGAACAGCGCATCTATCCTTACACGGGCGGCTCACGCTTCATCCAGACGGGCATCCTGCCGCCGCAGACGATGGCGCGGATCGGCATCACGCTGATCGCCATCGCCTCGATCCTCGGCGTGTTGCTGCTGATCGAACGCGGCCCGCTCGTCATCGCCTTCGGCATCGTCGGCATCCTGCTGGGCGTGCTGTATTCCCTCGGCCCGGCGAAACTCGCCTCCTTAGGGCTCGGGGAGGCCACCATCGCCGTTGCCTTCGGCGTGCTGCCGGTCACGGGCGCCGCCTGGCTGCAGGGTGCGCCGATCAATGCGTCGCTGCTGCTGTTCTCGATCCCGATCGGCCTCTGGGTCGAGAACATCCTGCTGATCAACGAGGTACCGGACCGCGAGGCGGACGGTGCCTCCGGCAAGCGGACCTTCCCGGTGCGCTTCGGCCTGGCCGCGACGGCCAACCTCTACCTGGCGGTCAATATCGCCGCCGCCGCGATCGTCGTGCTGCTCACGGCCACCGGCAAGCTGCCGCTGCTGGCGCCCCTGGTGCCCGCCGGCCTGCTCGTGCTGGCTTTCAGGGCGGCCCGCGGCATCCGCGGCGGCATGGCGGACCGGCCGCTCATGACGCAGTCCATCGAGACGACGCTCGCAATTCAGGCAATCGGCTCCGTCTGGCTCGCCGGTTGTGCCCTTTATGGCGTTTGGTTCTGAACGACGAAAAAAATCTATGCACATAAAAATCAGGAAAGGCCTGGATATCCCGCTGGCGGGCGCGCCCGAGCAGTCGATATCTCCCGGCAACGACGTGTCGTCGGTGGCCCTGCTCGGCCCCGACACCAAGGATCTCAAGCCCCGCATGCTGGCCCGCCCGGGCGACCGCGTTAAGACCGGCCAGCCGCTGTTCGAGGACAAGTCGAACCCGGGCGTCGCGTTCACGGCGCCGGGCGCGGGCACCGTCAGGACCGTCAACCGCGGCGAGCGCCGCGTGCTGCAGTCCGTCGTCATCGACCTCGACGGCGACGACGCCGAGGAATTCGCGCGCTACGAACCGGCGCAGCTGGCCGGCCTCGACGAGGACAAGGTGCGCGAAAACCTGCTCGCCTCGGGCCTGTGGACCGCGCTTCGCACGCGGCCGTACAGCAAGGTCCCGGCGCCGGGCTCGTCGCCACGGTCCATTTTCGTCACGGCCATGGACACGAACCCGCTGGCGGCCGACCCGTCGGTCGTCATCAAGACCGATCCGGATGCGTTCCAGCGGGGCCTGACCCTGCTCGCCAAGCTCGTCCAGGGCCCGGTTTACGTCTGCACCGGCCCCGACACCGACTGCGAGTGCCCGAACGAGGAACCGTTCCGGCACGCCGTGTTTCAGGGCCCGCACCCGGCGGGCCTGCCCGGCACCCACATCCACTTCCTCGACCCGGTCAGCGAGCACAAGGTCGTCTGGTACATCGGCTACCAGGACGTCATGGCCATCGGCAAGCTGTTCGTCACGGGACGCCTGCCCGTCGATCGCGTCGTCGCGCTGGGCGGGCCGAAAGTCGAGAAGCCGCGCCTCGTGCGCACGCGGCTCGGCGCACACACCAGCGAACTCATCCGCGGCGAACTGAGCGGCGGCAACGTCCGCGTCGTGTCAGGCTCGGTCCTGTCCGGCCACCGCGCCGCGGGCTGGGCGGCTTACCTCGGTCGCTACGACACGCAGATCACGGTGCTGCCCGAGGGCAACCCGCGCGAGTTCCTGTCCTTCCTGCGGCCCGGTTTCGGCAAGTTTTCAGTGGCGCGCGCCTATGCGGGCAACCTGTTCGGCAAGGACTACCGCTTCACGAGCTCGCAGAACGGCAGCCCGCGTGCGATGGTCTCGATCGGCAGCTTCGAACGCGTGATGCCGCTCGACATCCTGCCGACGCCGCTGCTCAAGGCGCTGCTCGTACGCGACACCGACGGCGCGCGCGAACTCGGCGCGCTCGAGCTCGACGAGGAGGACGTCGCCCTCTGTTCCTTTGTGTGCAACGGCAAGTACGAGTACGGCCCACACCTCAGGAAGACCCTTCATGAAATCGAGGTGAACGGCTGATGAAACCCCTGCGCAGATTCCTCGACAGGCTCGAGCCGCTGTTCACGAAAGGCGGCCGCTTCGAGCAGATGCACGCGCTCTTCGAAGCCGTCGATACCTTCTTTTACTCGCCGCCCGACGTGGCCCGCGGGTCGCCGCACGTGCGCGACGCGCTCGACCTGAAGCGCGTCATGATCCTTGTCGTGATGGCGTCCTCGCCGGCCGCCGTCGTCGGCATGTGGAACGTCGGCTTCCAGGCGAATACGGCGATGCAGAGTCTCGGCGTGTTTGGCATCGAAGGCTGGCGGGGCGCCGTCCTCGCACTGCTCGGCGCGGGTTACGACCCGGCCAGCGTCTACGACTGTGTCCTGCAGGGTGCCGTGTATTTCCTGCCGATCTACATCGTCACGATGGTCGTGGGCCTCACCTGGGAAATCCTGTTCGCGGCCGTCCGCAACCACGAGGTCAACGAAGGCTTCTTCGTCACGGGCTGGCTGTACGCGCTGATCCTGCCGGCCACGATTCCGCTGTGGCAGGTGGCGGTCGGCATAACGTTCGGCGTCATCCTCGGCAAGGAGGTCTTCGGCGGCACCGGCAAGAACTTCCTCAACCCGGCGCTGGTCGGCCGCGCCTTCCTGTACTTCGCCTACCCGGCGCAGATCTCGGGCGACGCCGTCTGGACCGCCGTCGACGGCTTCAGCGGCGCGACCGCGCTCGGCGTCAGCGCCATCGAGGGCATGCAGGGTATCGCCGCGACGGGCCTGACCTGGACGCAGGCCTTCTGGGGTCAGATGCAGGGCTCGATCGGCGAGACCTCCGCCGCCATGTGCCTGCTCGGCGGCGCCATCCTGGTGTTCGCGCGCATCGCCTCGTGGCGCATCATCGTCGCGGTCTTTGCCGGCCTGATCATCCCGACGCTGATCTTCGGTAACCCCGAAAGCAGCAACCCGATGATGTCGATGCCCTGGCAGTGGCACGTCGTCCTCGGCGGTTTCGCGTTCGGCGCCGTCTTCATGGCGACCGACCCGGTCAGCGCCGCGCAGACCAACGCGGGCAAGTGGATCTTCGGCCTGCTCATCGGGTTCATGACCTGGGTCATTCGCGTCATCAACCCGGCGTTCCCCGAGGGCATCATGCTCGCCATCCTGTTCGCCAACGTGTTTGCGCCCGTCATCGATCACTTCGTGGTGCGCGCCAACGTGAAGCGGAGGCTGAAACGCCATGTCTGACAAGAAAGAATTCGACCGCGACAGCATCTCCAACACGCTGATCGTCGCCATCGGCCTGAGCCTCGTGTGCTCGATCATCGTGTCGAGCGCCGCGATCGTCCTCAAGCCGGTGCAGCAGCGTAACGAGGAACTGTTTCGCCAGCAGATCATTCTCGACGTGGCCGGGCTCATGGAACCCGGCGCGGACGTCGGCGAACTGTTTGGCGCCATCGAGGCGCGCACGGTCGACCTCGAGACCGGGGATTACGCCGAGGACGGCGACCCCGAGATCAATGTCACCATCCCGGGCGACCTCGACATCGCCGGCATCGGGCAACGGCCGCGCTACGTCACGGTCTACATCGTCCGGGACGGCAGCGACATCGACCAGGTCATCCTGCCCGTCTACGGCAAGGGGCTCTGGTCGACGATGCTCGGCTACCTGTCCATGGCACCCGACGGCAACACGGTCCGCGGCCTGCGCTTTTACGCGCACGCCGAGACCCCGGGCCTCGGCGACCAGATCGACAAGGAACCCTGGCGCGCGCAGTGGGACGGCAAGGAAATCTACGGCGCGAGCAACGAACCGCAAATCCGGGTCATCAAGGGCGTCGTGCCGGATGACGCGCCGAATGCGAAGCACCAGATCGACGGGCTGGCGGGCGCCACGCTGACGGCCAACGGCGTCACCTACCTGGTGCAGTACTGGACCGGGCCGCACGGCTTCGGGCCATACCTCAAGAAATACAGAGAGGCGAGCTAGATGAGTGAAGCACGCAAAGTCCTGATCGACCCACTCGTCGACAACAACCCCGTTACGCTGCAGATGCTCGGCATTTGCTCGGCGCTGGCCGTCACCACGTCACTGCTGCCGGCGCTGCTCATGTGCGTCGCGCTGACCAGCGTCGCGGCCTTCGCCGGCGCCGCCATCAGTGCGCTGCGGCACCGCATCCCGAACAACATCCGCATCATCGTTCACATGACGATCATCGCGTCCCTCGTGATACTCGTCGACCAGCTGCTGAAAGCCTACGCGTTCGAGACGAGCAAACAGCTGTCGGTGTTCGTCGGCCTGATCATCACGAACTGCATCGTGCTCGGCCGCGCCGAAGCCTTCGCCATGAAGAACGGCGTCGTCATGAGTTTCATCGACGGCCTCGGCAACGGCCTCGGCTACAGCCTGATCCTGATC
>JBFGYM010000005.1:0-27200 GCA_041587435.1 Woeseiaceae bacterium | reverse complement strand
CGAATCGCGGTCAGCGACCCGAACGTGGCATAGCCGTCGTCGGCGCCGCCGCGTCCGTAGAGCTTGCCGTCCCTGATTACGGGCTTCCACGGATCGAGGTCCTTTTCCCAGCCGCTGAACTCGGGCTGCTTGTCGTAGTGTCCGTATAGCAGCACGACCTCGTCGGATTGGCCGGGGATGTCGATGAACAGCACGGGCGTGCGGCCCTCGATGCGCACGATCTCGACCGTCATGCCTTTGATGGGCTGCGTCTTGCACCACGCCTCGAGCATCTGCACGGCTTTTTCCATGTGGCCGTGCTTCTCCCAGTCGGGGTCGAAATGGGGCGACTTGTTCGGAACCCGGATGTACTCGGAAATCTCGGGGATGATTTCGTCGTCCCACATCTTGTCGACGAACGCGGCTGCTTTCTTGGTGTCCATGTTGTGTTCTTAGTTTCCTGTCAGTGAGCGGATAAGCGCCTGGGTCATGCGCTCGGTCGTGATGAAGCTCCAGCTGAACGACTCGAATTCCGCCAGCGGGTTAGCCGCGAGAATGTCCTCCTCGCTCATGCCCTGATCGACGAGTGCCTGTACGAGCTTCCTGCTCTTTACGAGCATCTCGATATCGGCCTCGAGCCCGGCCTTGTCGGTCAACGCTCCGTGGCCGGGGATGATCTTCGTGTCATCGTCGGCCATTGCCCAGATTTTCTTCTGCGCCGCAATGTACCCGTCGACCGTGCCACCGCTGTTCAGGTCGA
The DNA here is from genome assembly GCA_041587435.1 of Woeseiaceae bacterium. Taxonomy (GTDB): domain Bacteria; phylum Pseudomonadota; class Gammaproteobacteria; order Steroidobacterales; family Woeseiaceae; genus UBA1847. Next base: position 26,461 of record JBFGYM010000005.1, on the reverse strand, counting down.
TGAACGGGAAGATGGCGTGGAACAGGATGTCGCCCGTATGAATGACGTTGGCGCCCGGGAAGTGGATCACGGCGTCGCCATCGGTATGCGCATCGGGCATGTGAATCACGCGGGCTTCGATATTGCCGAGATGAAAAGTCACGCCGTCACCGAACGTCACGACAGGTAGCCCGCCGGGGCCGCCGGCTCCCGAAGCGTCCTCCAGCAGGCGCTTGCGGATATTGTCGTGTGCAAACACGACGGTACCGCGTGCCGCGAAGTGCGCGTTGCCGCCCGCATGGTCGCCGTGCACGTGCGTGTTGACCATGAAGTCGATCGGCCGGCCCGCCGTCTGTTCGACGTGCGAACGCAGCGTCTCGGCCAGGGGTGGCATGCTGTCGTCGATCATCGCAACGTGGCTTTCGCCCGCGACCACGGCCATGTTGCCGCCGCCAAAGCCGCCGACCGCCTCGACCATGAATATGCCGGGTTCGACTTCGGTCGACTTGAACGTGATCTCTGCGTCCTGGGCGATGGCCGCAGGCGCCAGGGAAATGAGCAACAGGGCGAGCTTCTTCATGGCTGTCTCCGCGTATGAGAGGCAGCGATTGTACCCTCTGATCGCCCGCTATTGGCGTCCCGGGAACGAGAACTGCGCTTTTTCCCGCACTCCGCCCGACGGCCAGCGTTGCGTGATCGTCTTGCGGCGCGTGTAGAAACGGATGCTGTCCGGTCCGTAGGCGTACAGGTCGCCGAACAGCGAGCGCTTCCAGCCGCCGAAGCTGTGGTAGGCCACCGGCACCGGCAATGCGACGTTGATGCCGACCATGCCGACATTGATGTGGTCTGCGAAATAGCGCGCTGCTTCGCCGTCGCGCGTGAAGATGCAGGTACCGTTACCGTACTCGTGCTCGTCGATGATGCGCATGGCCTCTTCCTCGGAGTCGGTGCGCACGACGCAGAGGACAGGACCGAAAATCTCTTCGTTGTAGATCCGCATGTCGGGGCGAACGTTGTCGAACAGGCAGGGCCCGAGGAAGAACCCGTCTTCGTGGCCCTCGACGACGAGCGAACGGCCGTCCGCCACGAGGTCCGCGCCTTCCTCGACGCCGAGCTCGACGTAGCCGCGCACCTTGTCGTAGTGGTCTTTCGTGACGAGCGGCCCCATCTGGTTGCTCGTGTCCATGCCGTTGCCGACCTTCAGGCGCGCGATCTCGTCGCACAGCCCGGTGACCACCCGGCCCGCAACCTCGTCGCCGACGCAGACCGCGACCGAGATGGCCATGCAGCGCTCGCCGCAGGAGCCGTAGGCCGCGCCCATCAGCGCGCTGACGGCATTGTCGACGTCGGCGTCGGGCATGACGACGGCGTGGTTCTTGGCGCCGCCGAGCGCCTGGACGCGCTTGCCGTTGGCCGTGCCCGTGGAATAGATGTACTCGGCGATCGGCGTCGAGCCGACGAAGCTCACGGCCTGCACCCGCTCGTCGTGGAGCAGCGTATCGACGGCCTCCTTGTCGCCGTTGACGACGTTGAAGACGCCGTCGGGCAGGCCGGCCTCGCGCAGCAGGCGCGCGCAGATCAGCGGTGCGCTCGGGTCCTTTTCGGACGGCTTCAGCACGAAGGTGTTGCCGCAGGCGATCGCCATCGGGTACATCCACATCGGCACCATGGCCGGGAAATTGAAGGGCGTGATGCCCGCGACGACGCCGAGCGGCTGGAAATCCGACCAGCTGTCGATACCCGGGCCGACGTTGCGCGAGTACTCCCCTTTGAGCAGCTCCGGGATGCCGCAGGCGTAGTCGACGACCTCGACGCCGCGCCCGAATTCGCCCATCGCATCGTCGAACACCTTGCCGTGTTCCTCGGTCAGCGCCGCGCAGATCTCGTCGGCGTGCCGCTCGAGCAGTTCCTTGAAGCGAAACATGATGCGGGCGCGCTTCGCCGGCGGCGTATTGCGCCAGGCGGGAAACGCCGCCTGCGCGGCTCCAATGGCCTCCTCGACCGTCCTCTTCGAGGCCATGGCCACGTGGCGCACGACCTTGCCTGTCGCCGGGTTGGTGACCGACAGCGGCCGGTGGTCGTCGGCGACGTCGGCATTGTTGATGAAATGACCGAGGATCTCGGCCGTGTCGATGTCGCTCGCGGGCGTGGCGTTCATGGGCTTCTCCGGGAATACCGCTAGTATAAGTCAGGCGCTAGTCGATCGAGTCGATGACGCGGCGAATGGCGGCGAAAGCCTGCTCGAGCTCGTCCGGCACGTAGTTCAGGAAGGGCGAGAACTGCAGCGTGTCCATGCCCGCGCGCACGACGAGTTTCTCCTCCCAGAAGCACTTCTTGTGCGCCTCCATGCCGCGGGCGCCGGGCGCTCCGTCGCGCGGCGCCATTTCGATGGCGCCCATCAGGCCGAAGTTGCGCACGTCGATGACCTTGTCGTGGCCGGCGAACGCGTGCAGCAGGTCCTCGAAGTGCTGCTCGCGCTCGCGCGCCTGCGCAAACGTCCCTTCTTCCTCGTAGACGTCCATCGTCGCAAGGCCGGCGGCGGCCGCGACCGGGTGCCCCGAGTAGGTGTAGCCGTGGAACAGCTCGATCATGAACTCCGGCCCCTGCATGAACGCCTCGTAAATCTCGTCGCGAACGAGCACGGCGCCCATCGGGATCACGCCGTTGGTCAGGCCCTTGGCGGTCGTGATGATGTCCGGCGTGACGCCGAAGCGCTGCGCGCCGAAGGCATGGCCGAGCCGGCCGAAGGCCGCGATGACCTCGTCGAAGATCAGCAGGATGCCGTGCGCGTCGCAGATGTCGCGCAGGCGTTCGAGGTAGCCGGGGGGCGGCGGGATGACGCCGGCCGAGCCGGCGACCGGTTCGACGATGACGGCGGCGATGTTGCTGCCGTCGTGCAGCGCGCACAGGCGCTCGAGGTCGTCCGCGAGCTCGATGCCGTGCGGCGGCAGCCCGCGCGAAAACGCGTTGTGCCCGATGTCGAGCGTATGGCGAATATGGTCGACACCGGGCAGCAGCGCGGCGCTGAATACCTTGCGGTTCGGCACGATGCCGCCGACCGACATGCCGCCGAAATTGACGCCGTGATAGCCCTTCTCGCGGCCGATCAGGCGCGTGCGGTTGCCCTCGCCGCGGGCGCGATGGAAGCCGAGCGCGATCTTCAGCGCCGTGTCGACCGACTCCGATCCCGAGTTCGTGAAAAAGCAGTGGTTGATGCCGTCGGGGGCCATCGCCGCGACGCGCGCGGCCAGTTCGATGGCCTTGTCGTTCGTGACCTGGAAGCCCATGCTGTAGTCGAGCGTGGCGACCTGTTGCTGCACGGCCGCGACGATACCCGGGTGGCAGTGGCCGACCCCCGACGTCCACAGCCCTGCGAACGTGTCGTACAGCCGCGTGCCGTCGCGGGTCGTGTAGTGGTGGCCCGCCGCGCCCGCGATCACGCGCGGCCGGGCTTTGAAATCGCGGTTGGCCGTGAACGGCAGCCAGAAGGCGTCGGCGTCGTGTGCGCTGGCATTCATGTAACGGACTCCGGGTCGGTCAGTGCGGAATACAAATGGTAAGCCCGCACAGTGTCGTTAAACAATTCGTTTGGTCGTTTCGAATAATCGATTGATTTTTATCAGATCAGGCCGGAAAATGTTTACTAAGCTAAACACTCCCGGGAGGGTACGCCGTGGACCGTGACATCGGCCCGAGGCTCCGCGAGATCCGCAACCGTTTCAAGCTCTCGCAGCGCCAGCTCGCGCGCCAGACGGGCGTCGCCAACGCGACGATCTCGCAGATCGAGGCGGGCAAGCTCAACCCGACCGTCAGCATGCTGAAAAAGGTGCTCGACGGCTTTCCGATCAGCCTCGGCGCGTTCTTCGGCGACGACCGCGAGGTACGGGAGCGCGTCTTTTTTCGCGCCGACGAGCTGACCGAGATTGCCGACGGCGGGGTGTCCTACCGCCAGGTCGGTGCACACCTCGGCCATCGCGCGATCCAGCTGATCCAGGAGCGCTACGAACCCGGCGCCGGCACCGGACGGCAGACAATGACGCACGAGGGCGAGGAGTGCGGGATCGTCCTGCGCGGGCGCCTCGAAGTGACGGTGGGCGACCAGGTCGGCGTGCTGCGGCCGGGGGACGCGTACTACTTTCGCAGCAGCCGGCCGCACCGCTTTCGCAATACGGGCAGCGAGCCGTGCGAACTGATTTCGGCCTGCACGCCGCCGACGTTCTGATGGCGATGCCGTCGCCCCTACCAACCTTATGGTAGTTGGGCGGCAAAACCGGCGAATAGGTGGAATCCGGTCTGGCAAAGCCGCCGCGATTGATGGCAAAGTTACGCCCGTCGAGAATTCTCCCGGACTGACATCGAATGAAGCCTTTTGGCACCGAGTTCTGCGATCGTTTCGCAATCGCAAGGTATTCCGGCGGCGCCTGGGGCGCCGCGACCATCGAACCGCTGGCCCCGCTTTCCCTGCATCCCGCGGCTCACGTCTTTCACTACGCGAGCACCTGTTTCGAAGGTTTCAAGGCCTACCGGTGGGCGGATGGCAGGGGCCGCATCTTCAGGCTCCACGACCACGTTGCACGCATGCAGAAGAGTGCGGCGTCGCTGTGCCTCCCCGTGCCCGATGCGGAGCAACTGGCCGCGATGGTCATCGATGTCGTGCACAATAACCTGGCCGCGATCCCCGAGCCGCCGGCGTCCCTGTACCTGCGACCGACGCTGATCGGCACGCTGGCCAACATCGGCGCGGCGGCCGCGCCGTCGACCGAGGCCATCCTGTACGTTATCGCCTCACCGGTCGGGGATTATTTCGCGGGCGGGGCCGACGCCCTCAAGCTGCTCGTCGAGGACCGGCGAGCGCGCACGACCGAGCAGCTCGGCAGCACCAAGACCGGCGGCAACTACGCGGCGGCGCTCGGTCCGACGCTCGCGGCCAAGGCCGAGTACGGGGTCGACCAGGTGCTGTTCTGTCCGGGCGGCGACGTGCAGGAGACCGGCGCCGCGAATTTCCTTTTGATGAGCGATGACGAAATACTGACGAAGTCCCTCGACTCGACGTTCCTGCACGGCATGACCCGCGATTCGATCCTCAAGCTCGGCGCGGAGCTCGGCTACCGCATCAGCGAGCGGCCGTTCACGGTGGACGAGCTGCTGGAGAAAGTGAAGACCTGGGAGGCCTGCCTGTCAGGGACGGCGGCGACGCTGTCGCCGGTCGGTGCGCTGGTTTACCGGGGCAAGGAGATCAAGGTGCGCGACGGCCACCCCGGACCGAATCGCGACAAGCTCATGAAGGCGCTGCAGGACATCCAGTACGGCCTCGGCAAGGACACGCACGGCTGGCTGACCGAGGTCGGCTAGTCCCTATATTGCCTTCGAAAACCGGCTGTCGTTCTCTTCGAGATCGATGTAGCGGTCGAACGTCATCGCGATATTGCGCAGCAGCAGCCGCCCGCGCGGCGTAATGGCGATCCCCGCGTCGGACAACTCGATCAGGCCGTCGTTCTCGAGAACGTTGAGCTTGCCGATCTCGTCCGCGAAGTAATCGCGAAAATCGATGCCGTGCTTGCGGCTGAAAGCGTCGAAGTCGAGACGGTCGTAGCACATCAGGTCCTGGATGACGGCCGCGCGGACCAGGTCGTCGTCGTCGACGAGCAGCCCTTTCTTGATCGGCAGTTCGCCGCGCTCGAGGATCTCCTCGTACTCGATCGTCGACACGGCATTCTGCGCGAACATGTTGCCGATGCCGCCGATGCCGCTGACGCCGAGCGCCACGAGATCGCATTGCCGGTGCGTCGAGTAGCCCTGGAAATTGCGCTGCAGCGTTCCGTCCTGCCGCGCCCGCACCAGTTCGTCGTCGGGCAGCGCGAAGTGATCCATGCCGATGTAGATGTAGCCGATACCGCACAGCTTGTCGATCGTGTGGTGCAGCAGATCGAGCTTGGTTTCCGGCAGCGGAATATCGTCCGCATTGATCATGCGCTGGCCCTTGAAGCGCTGCGGCAGGTGCGCGTAGTTGTAAACCGCCAGGCGGTCCGGCTTCATCGCGATCACGACGTCGAGTGTCTTGTCGAAGCTCTCGACGGTCTGGTGCGGCAGCCCGTAGATCAGGTCGAAAGAAATCGACCTGAAACCGGCCTTGCGCGCCGCGGCCATCAGCGTCTCGACCTCCGCCGTCGACTGCATGCGATTGACGGCTTTCTGCACGTCCTCGTTGAAGTCCTGGATGCCGAGGCTGAGGCGATTGAAGCCGAGATCCCAGAGTTCCTGGATACGAGTCTCGTCGACCGTGCGCGGGTCGACTTCGATCGAGAACTCGCGCGCGTCGCCGTCGTCGAAGGTGAACGATGCGCGCAGGTGGTCCATGAGCGCGCCGAGCTGCTCCTTGTCCAGGTACGTCGGCGTACCGCCGCCGAAATGCAGCTGCTCGACCTTGCGTGCCCGGTCGAACAGCTCGGCCTGCATGTCGATCTCCTTGTAGAGCATCTCCATGTAGCGCGCGACCCGCTGCGCATTGCGCGTGACAATCTTGTTGCACCCGCAGTAATAGCAGAGCGAGTGGCAGAACGGGATATGGACGTACAGCGACAGCGGCACGTCGCTGGCATTGCTTTCCCTGGCCTTGGCCCTGTAGTCCGTCTCCGTGAGCGTGTCGGTGAACTGCAGCGCGGTCGGGTAGGACGTGTATCGCGGACCACGGCCGCCGTAGCGGACGATGAGGTCCTGGTCGAAGCAAACCTGCATCAGACTCTCCTAAGTGCGTGCACGAGGTACAACGCAACCGTAAACAGGATCATGGCCACGCCCTGGTGCGCGGCGCCGAGTATGACGGGAACCGCCATCAGCAGCGTCGCGACGCCGAGCGCGACCTGCAGAACGGTCGTGTGCAACAGCGCATTGACGCCGATCCGGGCACGCGCCGGCAGATCGGCGGCTCGTGCCGTGAACCAGTAGACGGCGATCAGCACGAGCGTGGTCAGCGCGAGCACGCGGTGATCGAATTGCACGGTCGTCATGTTATCGAAAAAGTTCCGCCAGAACGGCTCGAGCGCCAGGAGTCCCGGTGGAATCCAGTAATCACCCATCATTGGGAACGTGTTGTAGATCTTGCCGGCCCTGAGACCCGCGACGAAACCGCCGGAAATGACGGTCACCGATACGAGGATCAGCAATGCGCGTGTCCGGCCGTACCAGGGGTGTCGCGCGGCGCCGGGGGGTGCCGGGAACAACAGCGACATCGCGACCCAGAACATGTAGGCGTAAATGAGAAACGCGGCAACCAGGTGCGCCGTCAGGCGGTACTGGCTGACCCGGGGCACGTCGACGAGTCCGCTCTTGACCATGTACCAGCCGAGCAGGCCCTGCAGCCCGCCCAGCACGAACATGGCGAGGTACTTGGGCCACTCGTGGCGTACGACGTAGCCCTTGACGAAAAAGTAGACGAAGGGCACGAAAAAGACGATGCCGATCGTGCGGCCGAGCAGCCGGTGCAGGTACTCGAGCCAGAAGATGCCCTTGAAGTCGTCCACGCCGAATTCGGAATTGACGAGCCGGAACTCCGGGCTCGCCCGGTACATGTCGAAGACACGCTGCCACTCCGCGTCCGTCAACGGCGGCAGGACGCCCATGAGCGGCCGCCAGTCGACCATCGACAGGCCCGATCCGGTCAGGCGCGTGAAGCCGCCGAGGACGACCATGGCAAAGACGAGGCCGCAACACACCAGTAGCCATGTTGCGACGGCCCGGTCACGGGAGCTGACATCGAGTACGCGGTTCATCTACAAGAGTGCCTGACGATTTCTGCACAAAGCGTGCAATCTTAGCAGGCCGAGCAGCAGGACGGCGGCCAGCAGGTTGTGAGTGACGGCGACGCCGATCGGGATGTCGTAGGCGACGGCGAGGACCCCGACAAGAAACTCGAGTGCGGCCACGACGAGCACGGCCAGCGCGCTCGCGCCGAGGCGCGCGCGCAGCGCCAGCAAGGTCGCGACGAGGATCGTGGCGGCGGTCACGGCGCCGACCAGTCGGTGCAGTTTGTGGATATCCGCCTGCTCGGGTCCGGTCAGCACCCGACCCTCCGCGTCGACAGCCAGTTCGCGATCGAGATCGAATGCCGCCCACAGGTCCCCGCCGGGCAGCCAGCTGCCGTCACAGGCAGGCACGGTCGTGCAGGCCACGGCGGCGAAGTTCGCGCTGACGAGCCCGCCGAGCGCAATCTGCAGGCCGAGCAGGAGGGCGGCAGCCGCGACCCAGCGGCGCACGGCCCGCGGCGCATTGGCGCGGGGCCGCGCGCCGCGAAACACCATCCAGCCGAGCAGCGCCAGCAGCGCGAAGCCGCCGAGGAGATTGCCCATGACGACCGCCGGCCGGTGCAGACCGGCCGAATACATGCCGAGCCATGCGAGGAAGACGACGAGCGCGAGGACAGCCACCGCGGGCACCCGCTGGCGTCGCGTCCGGACGGCGATCACGCACAGGCCGAGCGCCAGCAGTCCGAGCGTCGAGGCGACCAGGCGGTGCGCGCGCCGCGGCCAGTGGGCGGGTTTCCCGAGGTCGCCGGTCAGCCGCTCGAGCGTACTGCCGACGGTCGGCACACCGTCCTGCGGCGCGCCGATGCGCCCGTAACAGCCGGGCCAGTCGGCGCAGCCGACGCCGGCCTGGTCGAGACGCAGGTAGGCACCGAGGGCCAACAGGACCAGCGCCAGGATCAGCGAGAAAATGGCGAGCGCACGCATGGGACCGAGGCGTCAGTCGCCGGGCCGGGCCCGCCCGGGTGCGGGGATGAATGTCGGAGGCGCCTGCATGTGCGCAGCTTAACCGATTTCCGGCGGCGCGCACGCCTCGATTGGCCGGCAGTCGCCTAAGTAGTTTCCCCAGTTCCGGCGCGGCCGTACACCAGACCGGTTTGCGGCATAATCGGCGCATGGGGATCGATCGATGCTTCAACGTGATGGATTTCAGGCGCATCGCCAAGCGCCGTCTGCCGGCGCCCGTCTTCCACTACATCGACGGCGGCGCCGACGATGAATGGACGATGCAGCGCAACACCGACGCGTTCAACGAGTACGAGTTATTGCCCGCGCAGCTGTCGGACGTCGGGTCCATCGATACCGGGTCGACGCTGTTCGGGCGGCCCATCGACTGGCCCGTCATGATCTCGCCCACCGGCGCCTCGAAATTGTTTCACGCAGAGGGCGAGCCGGCCGTCGCCAGGGCGGCGGACGCGTTCGGCCTGCCTTACAGCCTGTCGACCGTCGGCACGACGTCGATCGAGGACGTCGGCGCGATCGGGGGCTGCCCCAAGATCTACCAGATCTACGTGTTCAAGGACCGCGGCATAACGCGCGGCTTCGTGGAGCGCTGCAAGGCCAGCGACTACACCGCGCTCTGCCTGACCGTCGATACGCCGGTCGCCGGCAACCGCGAACGTGACAGCTACTACGGGATGATGGCGTCGGCGAAGCCGGCGTTGCGCAGCGTGCCGAGCATGCTGCGGCATCCGGGCTGGTTGTACCGGGCCGTGGTGCGCAAGGACATGGAACTCGTCAATATTACGTCGGCCGACAACGCCCCGAGCTTCACGGACATGAGCGTCATGGAGTTCATCGACAGCCAGTTCGACCGCTCGTTGACGTGGAAGGACGTCGAGTGGCTGGCGGCGGAGTGGGGCGGTCCGCTGTTGGTCAAGGGCGTCCAGACCGTCGAGGACTGCCGGCGCGCCGCGGATTCGGGCGCGACGGCCGTCATGCTGTCGAACCATGGCGGCCGGCAGCTCGACGGTGCGCCGGCGCCCGTCGATTGCGTGGCCGACGTCGCCGATGCATTGCGCGACCGGCTCGAGATCATCTGCGACGGGGGCATCCGGCGGGGCAGCCACATCGTCAGGGCGCTTGCCCTCGGCGCGAACGCGTGCGGCATCGGTCGCGCCTACTTGTACCCGCTCGCGGCCGGCGGCCAGGCCGGTGTCGAGCGCGCCCTGGGCCTCCTGCGCGACGAGTTGCGCCGCACGATGGCGCTGATCGGCTGCGACTCCGTGAAGAAGCTGGGGCGTCAGTTCGTCCGCAAACGCGCCTGAGCGTTGCCAAGTTGCGCAATCCGGGACAATTTCGGGCGCAGAATCCGGTTTCGCGCGGTTTTGTCAAACAGGCCTGAAATTCCCGAAACCCCTTGATTCACAGCATAATTGGGCTCTGCGCACCAACAAAAGCGCTGCCGGGCGGTATCTTGATACGTGATTGTCATGAAAGAGCGAGTAAAATTCTTCGCTGCTGTCGCCGGAAGGGGGTGACGCAGGAAGCGCCCGAGCGGGCGACATGTTAGTGCAAGAGGTAGTTATGTCAGGCGAAAGAGTTGTAGGAACCGTCAAGTGGTTCAATGATGACAAGGGTTTCGGTTTCATCGAACGTGAAGGCGGTCAGGATGTGTTCGTCCACCACACGGCCATCCAGATGGAAGGATTCAAGTCCCTCAAAGAGGGACAGAAAGTTACGATGGAAGTTTCCCAGGGGCAGAAGGGTCCGCAAGCGGACAACGTGATCCCCGAGTAAGCGATCCGCAAGCGCGGGATCGGGCGGTCACAGAAGGCCCCTGATCCCGTCGCTGATCAGCTTCAGCGAAACGACAAACAGCACCAGGTGCGCGAACCGGAAGAACAGCCGGTCCGAGACGGTGTTGTGCAGCCATATGCCGAGGCCAATGCCCACCGGCGCGAGCGGCGCGAGCACCAGCGACGCCGTCAGGTTGTCGAGTGACAGCTGGCCCAGCCACGCGTAGGGAACGAGCTTCACGTAGTTCACGACCGCGAAAAACACCACCGTCGTCCCGACGAAGCCGGTCTTGTCCAGCGGCCGGCGCAACAGGTACATCGTGAGCGGCGGCCCGCCCGCGTGCGCGATGAAGCTCGTGAAACCGGCCCCGGCGGCCCCCGCGATGCCGGCCGCACGCGGCAGGTCCGGCAGTTTCTCGTCGGCGCTCGCGCGCAGCTTGAGCCAGTAGTGGGCGGCGAACCACAGCGCCACGGCCCCGACAATGAGCCGGATCACCGCCACGCTCATGTAGCCGAACAGCAGCGTGCCGATGCCGATGCCGAGAATGGCGGCGGGCAGCAAGACACGCAGTTCGGCGCCGACCCATTTGCCGCGGTAGGCCCACAGCCCCAGCAGGTCCATCAGGCACAGGATGGGCAACAGGATCCCGGCGGCCTGGACGGGCGAGACCACGAGCGCCAGGATCGGCACGGCCAGAACGCCGAACGCGCCGCCGAAGCCGCCCTTGGCGATGCCGAACAGCAGCACGGCGGGGATCGCTGCCGCATAGAACCAGGGGTCGGAGAGCATGTCGAAGCGGAAGTCGGCCGGCGTCAGGTGTCCACGGTCTGCCGGATCTCGCGCAAGAGCACGCCCGGATCGGGCCGATCGGAGATGTGCCTGGACAGCTGCGTGTAGCGGATGATGCCCGCCGCGTCGACGACGATCGCGGTCGGCCAGACCGTGTCGTCACCGTATTCCTTGCGGTACTCTCCGGGCACGCCGCCTTCGAGCACCAGGCCGAGCTGGCGCGTGACGGCGAGTTCGTCGTCCAGCCAGAATTCGAATTCCACCTTGAAGAAATCGGCGACGCGGCGCGTCGTTTCGAGCGGCTTGGGGGTGATCAGGATCAGCCGTGCGCCGAGGTCGACGATGTCGCGGTAGTGTTGCGTCAGGTCGCTGACCTGACGGCTGCAGAACGGGCACCAGTTGCCGCGCACGAACAGCAACACCGCGGGAGCGCCGTGCAATTCGACGGAGCGCACGGGGTCGCCGCGCTCGTCGACGGCCCGGAAGTCGGGCAAGGGCGAGCCGGGCCTGAGTTGCGGGGGTGTTGCTCTCAGGCCCCTCAGGCGTACCCAGGCAAACGCGGCGGCGGCGACGACGGCGAGCCCCGCGACGAGCGCGTAAATCGAGATCGACATCGGCCCAGTATCGCCCCGGCCACGGCATGGACACAAGGCGCGAATTATGGATACTGGCTAGCCTCGAACCGCATTCGCAACGCGCCCTTCACATGCCGACGAGTCCGATTCTCTGGAAACCCGATGCCGCGCGCGTCCGTGCAACGGCGATGCACTGCTTCATGAGAGACGCCGGGTTCGGCGACTACGACGCGCTCTATCGTTGGTCCGTCGACGACTCGCCGGCGTTCTGGCTCGCACTCTGCGAATTCTGCAACGTGCGATTCGACCGGCCGCCCGACAAGGTCCTCTCGCGCCCGGACAACATCATGGACGCCGGCTGGTTCGCAGGCAGCCGCCTGAACTATGCAGAACACCTGCTGCGTCACGGCGGCGACCGGGCCGCACTCGTCTTTTGCGGCGAGAACGGCGAGCGCCGGGAACTCAGCCGCGACGACTTGCGCGCACGGGTTGCGGCCGTCGCGGCGGGGCTGCGGGCCGCGGGCGTCGGCAAGGGCGACCGCGTCGGCGGTTTCCTGCCGAATTGTCCCGAAGCCGTCATCGCCATGCTGGCAACGGCGAGCATTGGAGCGACCTGGTCGTCCTGTTCGCCCGACTTCGGCATCAATGGCGTGGTGGATCGATTCGGGCAGATCGAACCGGCAGTGCTGTTTGCGGCCAACGGCTATTACTACAACGGCAAGACCTGCGACTCGCGGCCGACGATCGAGGGCGTCGTCGCGGCCATAGACAGTATCCGCGCAACGGTCATCGTCGATTTCGCCCGCGGCCTCGGCAGCGTCACGGCGCCCGCCAACGCCATCGGATGGGACGACTTCGCGGTCGACGGCGCCGCGCCTGAATTCACACCGGTCGACTTCGATCACCCGCTCTACATCATGTACTCATCCGGCACGACCGGTATCCCGAAATGCATCGTGCACGGCCACGGCGGCTCTCTGCTGCAGCACCTCAAGGAACACGTGCTGCACACCGACGTCTCGGGCCGCGACCGCCTGTTCTATTTCACGACCTGCGGCTGGATGATGTGGAACTGGCTCGTCAGCGGACTCGCGTCGGGGGCGACGCTCGTCCTGTTCGACGGCTCGCCGTTTTACAACGAGGGCAGGGTCTTGTGGCGCATGGCCGAGTCCGAGCGCGTCACCGTGTTCGGCACCAGCGCCAAGTACCTGTCGGCGCTCGAGAAGGCCGGCGTTCGTCCCGCGGACGAGTTTTCCCTGCCGGAGCTGCGCGCGGTGCTGTCAACCGGGTCGCCGCTCGCGCCCGAGAGTTTCGACTACGTCTACGAGGCCATCGGCAGGGACCTTCTGCTCGCGTCAATTTCGGGCGGGACCGACATCCTGAGTTGTTTTGCACTCGGCAACCCGATGCTGCCTGTACGCCGCGGTGAACTGCAGTGTCGGGGGCTCGGCATGGCCGTCGAGGTCTGGAATGACGAGGGCGAGGCCGTTGTCGGTGAGCATGGCGAACTCGTCTGTACGCAGCCGTTCCCGTCGGCGCCGGTGGGATTCTGGAACGACCCGGACGGTGCGCGATACCGGGCGGCGTATTTCGAGCGCTTCGAGGGCGTCTGGGCGCACGGCGATTTCGCGGAGCTGACCGACAGCGGCGGTCTGGTCATCTACGGACGCTCGGACGCGGTGCTCAATCCCGGCGGCGTGCGCATCGGCACGGCCGAGATCTACCGCCAGGTCGAGAAACTCGACGACGTCATCGAGAGTATCGCCATCGGGCAAAACTGGGACGACGATGTTCGCGTCGTCCTGTTCGTGGTGCTCCGTGACGGCGCGCAGCTCGATGATGCGCTGAAACAACGCATTCGCAGCGTGATTCGCGACAACACCACGCCCCGGCACGTGCCCGCGAAGATCATCGCCGTGCCCGAGATACCGCGCACCAAGAGCGGCAAGATCGTGGAACTCGCCGTCCGCGCCGTCGTCCACGGCGAGCGCGTGAAGAACACCGAGGCGCTGGCCAACCCGGACGCGCTGGCGCATTTCGCCGACATCGCCGAGCTGGCGGCGGAGTAGCGTTCGTGGCCGGGTTCGAGGGTGTCGAGGTCATGCGCGGGCGCGTCCTGCCCGAGTGGATCGACGTCAACGACCACATGAACGTGGCCTATTACCTGCTCGCTTTCGATCGGGCCGTCGACGCGTTGTGGGAACGCTTCGGTCTCACCGAGGCGTACATCCGGTCGCATTCGAGTTCGACGGTTGCGGTCGAATCGCATGTCACCTGGCAGCGCGAGATTTTCGAGGACGATCCGTACGTCGTGACGTCCCAGGTGCTGGCCTGGGACGACAAGCGCATCCACCAGTTCCAGCGGCTGTACCACGCGGAAGCAGGCTTCCTCTCGGCAACGTGCGAATGGATGAGCCTGCATTTCGATCCCGGCAGCCGGCGCGTCGCGCCCTGGCCCGACGAAATCCGTGCACGCATCGCCGAGTTCGCCGACAATCAAGGCCATCACGCCTGGCCGCCGCAGGCGGGGCACGTGATGCAGGTCCGCAATCCGACATTCAGACTAGAACCGATATCGAAATGAGCGCCAAATACCTGCTGGCCATCGACCAGGGAACGAGCAGCAGTCGCGCGGTCGTTTACGACCACGATGCGCACGTCGTGGCGAGCGAGCAACGGGAATTCCCCCAGATCTACCCGCAGCCCGGCTGGGTCGAGCACGACCCCGAAGCGATCTGGACATCGGTAACCGACGTTACGCGCGGTGCGATGCGGCGTGCCGGCGCGACGGCCGCCGACATCGCCGCCATCGGCATCACGAACCAGCGCGAAACCACGGTCATCTGGGATCGTGAAACGGGCGAGCCCGTCTACAACGCCATCGTCTGGCAGGATCGCCGCACGGCCGACGTCTGCCAGTCGCTGAAGAACGAGGGCGCCGAGCCTGCCGTTACGGCAAAGACCGGGCTGCGCCTCGACCCGTACTTTTCGGCGACCAAGATCGCCTGGATCCTCGACCATGTCGACGGCGTCCGCAGGCGCGCCGATGCCGGGCAGCTGGCCTTCGGCACGATCGACAGTTTCCTGCTGTGGCGGCTCACGGGCGGCCGCGTGCATGCGACCGATGCGACCAACGCGTCGCGCACCCTGCTGTTCAACATTCACTCGCAGGAATGGGACGATGACCTTCTCCGCCTGTTCAACGTGCCGCAGTCACTGTTGCCCGAGGTGCGCGACTGCGCGGCCGATTACGGCGTGGCCGTCGATGACTGCCTGGGCGGAGACGTGCCCGTGTGCGGCATTGCCGGAGACCAGCAGGCGGCGCTGATCGGCCAAGCCGGTTTCGAGACGGGCATGACGAAAAGCACTTACGGCACGGGCTGCTTCGTGGTCGCCAATACGGGCGAGACGGCGCTCGAGTCGCGCAATCATCTGCTGTCGACAATCGCGATGCGCATCGGCGGCAAGGTGACGTACGGGCTCGAGGGCAGCGTGTTCGTCGCGGGCTCCGCCATGCAGTGGTTGCGCGACGAATTGCGCGTGATCGATGCCGCGCCCGAGTCCGAATCGATTGCCCGGCGGACCGGCGTCGTCGAAGACGTCTACGTCGTGCCGGCGTTTGCAGGCCTCGGTGCACCTTACTGGGACCCCGATGCTCGCGGCGCGATTCTCGGGCTGACGCGCGGCAGCGGGCGTGACGACATCGTGACCGCAACGCTGCAGGCGGTCGCGTTCCAGACCTTTGACCTGGTCGCATCGATGGCGGAGGACGGCGTACGGCCGAGCGTGATCCGCGTCGACGGCGGCATGGTGGCGAACGACTGGTTCCTGCAATTCCTCGCCGACGTTCTCGATGTTCCCGTCGAGCGCCCCGAAAACGTCGAATCGACCGTGCTCGGCGCCGCCTACCTGGCGGGCTTCCAGGCCGGCATCGTCGATTCGCCGCGCGCCATCGGCGAGTTGTGGCAGCGCGACGCGCTGTTCGAGCCCGCGATGGACGGCGCACAGCGTGAGCGCCTGTTGCAGGGCTGGAAAGACGCAGTGCGCCGCGTCCGGACGGATGGCTGAACGTGTTGCGCGCACGACAGCGGTTCGGCAAGTACCGCATTCTCGGCCGCATTGCCTCCGGGCCGCTCGCCGACGTCTATCGCGCCTATGACACGATCCAGCAGATCCGGGTGGCGCTGAAACTGCCGAAAGAGGACGGCGAGACGGGCCACGAGGAGATCCTCCATGAAGTGCGCGTCGCGACAAGACTGCGTCACCCGAATATCCTCACGGTCCTCAACGCGAGTTACATCGAGGACCGCTTCGTCATCGCGATGGAACTCGGCGACGAATCGCTCGCCGACCGCATCGTGCGGCGCACCTCCACGGCGCGCAAGCTCGACCTCGCGGGGCAGGGCCTCGCGGCACTTGCGCACGCCCACGAGCACCGCATCATCCATTGCGACATCAAGCCGGAGAATTTCATCCTGTTCCCGGGCAACCGGCTCAAGCTGGCCGACTTCGGTTTTGCCAAGCGTTGCGTGCGAACGCTCAAGGCGTCAGGCTCGGGAACGATCGACTACATCGCGCCCGAACAGGCGATGGGGCGGCCGAAGTTCCAGTCGGACGTGTTCTCGATGGGGCTCGTCCTGTACCGCATGTTCTCCGGCACGTTGCCGGAGTGGCCGTTCGAGTGGCCGCTGGCCGGGCACGTGAAGCTCGCCGCGCGCGTGCGCCCCGAACTCGTCGAGGTGCTCAGGAAAGCCATCCAGCTGGATCCCGCGAAGCGCTACCGGGACGCGTCGCTGATGCTGGCCGATTTCGAGCGCCTCCACAGCGGTGCCCGCAAACAGAAGCGCGCCCGCTCGAACAATGGCGGCCGGCCCAGGAACGGCGCGCGCCGGGGCGCCACCTGGCAACACCTGCAGTGGCGCGAGTTCCAGCGCCAGTTCAAGGCCCAGCTCGAGTCGCGCCACCACTGCCGCAATTGCGAGGGTCCCGTGTCCGAGAGCATGCAGGCCTGCCCGTGGTGCGGCTTCGACAAGCCGTCGCGCGGGGCGGAAACCCGCATGCCCGCGCATTGCCCGCGCTGCGAGCGGGGCGTCAAGAACGACTGGAACTACTGCGCCTGGTGCTACGGGCCCGGTTTCGTCGAGGAGACGACGCGGCGCTACCCGGACAAGCGGTACATGGCCAAATGCGCGAATGCGCGTTGCCGGGGCCCGCTGATGCCGTTTATGCGCTATTGTCCCCATTGCAGAACCAAGGTGCGCAAGCCCTGGAAACTCAAGGGAAGCCGCCATTCCTGCAGGGCTTGTGGCTGGGGCATCGCGCGCGACTACTGGAATTACTGCGCCTGGTGCCGGGAACCCGTGAGACGCGAATGACCGGTGACGAACCGACGCAACAGGAACATGTCCTGATCCTCGACGGGGCCGTCGAGCCGGATCAGGCGGAAATGGCCGTCGCGGGCGGTAGCGCAATCGCGCTGACACGCCGGGATCCCGAAAAGACCACGGAAAACGAGGACACCGTCGCCGTCATCCCGTACGGTCCCGGCGCCGCGATCCTCGTCGTGGCGGATGGCGCCGGCGGCCTGCCGGCGGGCAAGCGCGCCTCGCTCACGGCGGTCACGACACTCGCGGCATCGCTGCAGGCGGCGATGGACAAAACCATGCTGCTGCGCACGGCCATCCTGAACGGCATCGAGGCCGCCAACGAGGCCGTGATGGCGCTCGGTAACGGGTCGGCGACGACCATGACGGTCATGACGATCGAAGGGCTCATTGCGAGGTCGTACCAGATCGGCGATTCGGAGGGCCTCGTCGTCGGGCAGCGCGGGGCGGTCAAGCTGCAGACGACCGCGCATTCGCCGACCGGCTTTGCCGTCGAGGCCGGTTTCCTCGACCAGCGCGACGCGCTGCATCACGAGGAACGCCACCTGGTCTCGAATTTCCTGGGTACGCCCGACATGCGCATCGACGTCGGTGCCGGCATCGAGCTGCGGCCGCGGGACACGGTCGTGGTGGCGACCGACGGGCTCACCGACAACGTCCATCACGAAGAGATCATCGAGCACGTGCGCAAGGGACCGCTGCTCGCGAGCGCCATGGCCGTGGCCGACCTCGCCGGCCGGCGCATGGCCGGCGATGGCGCCGGGGAGCCCTCCAAACCCGACGACCTGTCGTTGATCCTGTTCCGCAAGCCGGACCGCGCGCGTATGATCGATGGATGAACTTCGGCGGGAACTCGGCGCCCCGTTCGGGTTCCAACATAAGGATTCGGGAGAAATGTCATGACGTTCAACACCCGGAAGAATCCCAGGATCACGGCCGCGGTGCGCGCGGCCGTGGCGATTACCTGTGCCGGAATGCTCGCTGCGGGCTGTGCCATTTCGGCCGGCACGGGCGGCGTCGGCGGCGGTATCAGCGTTCCGGGCGGCGGTGTCTCGCTGCCGGGCGGCGGTTCGTCAGGCGGCGGTTCGTCGGGCGGCGGTATGCCGGGCGGCTCGTCGGGCGGCGGTATGCCGGGTGGCTCGTCGGGCGGCGGCATGCCGGGCGGCTCGTCGGGTGGCGGCATGCCGGGCGGTTCCTCGGGCGGCCAGATGGGCGGTTCCTCGGGCGGCGGCGCAACCGGCGGCGCTGCCGGGGGCATGGAAGGCATGAGCATCCCGGGCGGCGGTGACAGCGGCGCGGGCGGCGAGGGCAGCGACTGTAACGACGGCGGCATCACGGGCGGCGGCATCGGCGGCGGCATGGGCTGCGAGCAGGGTGATGGCGCCGGCACCGGCGGTGCCGGCGGCATGGGCGAGTTCCCGGGCGATCCCGAAGCGGCGGAGCGGCTCGGCAAGGAACTCGACGAGTCGCTCGGTGATTTCGATGAGTCCATGGGCCAGGAGCAACGCGAGATTGCCTCGACCAAGCGCAACACCGAAGGATTCGATACCGGCTCGGGCGGTAACCGCGGCGGTTCCATCAGCCTCGGCGAGCAGGCGGCCGGCGCCATGTCGGGCGGCGGCAGCGGTGGCGGCGCGAGCGGCATGGGCGAAGACGCGCCGAGCCAGGCGGCGGGCGGCGTCGGCGGTCTCGATCCCCAGGAGGTCGCGAAACGCACGCCGGACGATATCGAGGCTGTCATCGACGACGATGTCGTCGCCAAACAGCTGCGCGAGGCGGCACTGGCCGAAGAAGACCCGGAACTGCGAGAACGCCTCTGGGAGGAGTATCGCAAGTACAAGGGTATGTAAGGAGAACATTCGCGCGCCATGCTGAAGGCCTCACTGCCAGTTGTATTCCTGTGCCTCGTCGGCACCGGCTGCACCGTGAACGAAGTCATCGTGGCCGACGAGACCGAGCTCGTCGTTGCGGAGTCGCCGGTCGACGAGTCGCGGCTGCTCGACATCGGCATCGTCGAATTCGCCCCGGGGATCGACGAGGACAACGACCCGCGCGACAGCGGCGTGTTCGAGGAAATCCGGCTCGCTGAAACCAAGTACCTGGCGTACCACCTCAAGACGACGCTGCAGGGCACGGGACACTGGGGCGCCGTTCGCGTCATTCCGTCGCGCGAGGCCTTCACCGACGTCGTGATCAGCGGGCACATCCTGAGGTCCGACGGCGAATTCGTCGAGCTGGCCGTGTCCGTCGAGGACGCCGCCGGGCGTCACTGGTACGACAGGACCTACGAGACGCAGACGGGCGTCACATCGTACTCGGAGCGGCGCGACCGTCGGCTCGACCCGTACCAGAAGATCTTCAACGATATCGCCAACGACCTGCACGACTTCGCGGCGCAACTGCCGCCGAAGCAGTTGCAGCAGACGCGGCAGATATCCGAGCTGAAGTTCTTTGCCGACATGTCGCCGCTCGCCTATGGCGAGCACCTCGCGGTGGATGACGACGGCATCGCCCGGATCGTGCGCCTGCCGGCCGAGAACGACCCGACTGTCGGCCGCCTTCGCCAGATTCGCGAGCGCGACCGGCTCGTCGTCGACACGCTCAACGAGCATTACGCCAACTTCTATTACGGCATCGCAATTCCGTACCGCAACTGGCGCAAGACCACGCGGCAGGAAGCCGTCGCGTTTCGCGAGGTCAAACGGTCTGCGCGCATGCAGGCACTCGTTGGCGTCGTGGTTCTCGCCGGGTCGCTGGCCGTCGACACCGACAACACGAGCAGCAGCCGGCAGCGGCGCGTGAATCGCAGTCTGCAGGTAATGGGCATCAACGAGGGCCTGAACCGCATCATCGCCGGACTGCAACGCCGCAACGAAGCAGACGTGCACATCGGGGCCATCGCCGAGCTGTCCGAATCGTTCGGCGCACAGGCAGCGCCGATGGTGGTGACCGTGGAAGGCCAGGAGCGCCGGCTGACGGGCACGGCCCAGGCACAGTACGAAGGCTGGCGCCGGCTCCTCAAGGAAATCTACCAGGCCGAGACCGGCTTTACGCAGCAGATCGACGTAGGCGCACCGGCGCGCACGACCGAAGACGCTGCCGCCTACTGACGACCCCACGCGGCGCAGCATGCTCGAGCTCAGCAAAGGGACCCGGTTAGCCGAGCGGTACACGCTCGAACGTCCGCTCGGTCGCGGCGGCGAGGCCGAGACCTGGCTCGCTCGCGACAAGCTCACGCGCGCCGACGTGGCGCTCAAGATCGTTCCCGCGACGGGCAATGCGCCGCAGCGGCTGCGTGACGAGTGGCAGGCCAACCTGCGCCTGATGCACGCTCACATCGTGCGCGCGTTCGAGTTCCACGAAGACCCGACGCTGGCATTCTACAGCCAGCAATTCGTCGACGGTCCCACGCTGGCGGCGTTGACGGGCCTGGGGGCCGACGAGGTGCTGCCCGTCGTCGGGCTGGTTGCGGACGCGCTGCGCTATGCGCACGCAAAAGGCATCGTCCACCGGGACGTCAAGGCGTCCAACGTCCTGATCGACCACAACGGTGTTCCCTACCTGTCTGACTTCGGCGTGGCGGCGCTCGCGGGTGCGCGGGCGAGCGGCGGCTCGCCCGTGACAGCCAGCCCGCAGGCACGACGCGGGGAGCCCGCGGCGCCTGCCGACGACATCTTCGCGCTGGGCGTACTCGTGCACGAATTGTTGACGGGCGCACCGCCCGGCGACACGCCGTTCGCCGCCGCTGCGGCCGTGCCGGCGCCGGTGCAGGCCCTCGTGCGGCGGATGCTCGATGCAGACGCGGCGGCGCGTCCGGACGCAGAAGCCGTGGTGGCGGCATTGACCGCCGCCGGCTACTCGCCGGGGCCGGCGCGCTCGCAGGTCGCTGCGCGCCCGGTGGTCGAAGACGAGCGTATCGAAACGGTCGCGGCAGTGCGGCGCCCCCGCGATGCCGCGGCCGAGGCGAGCGCCGAACCGCTGGTTGCCGCCGGCGGGCTGAGTCCGCGGGTCGTCGGCGGCAGCCTGGCCGCGCTGGTCGTCGTGCTGCTCGGCGTCGTGTTCCTGCTGCCCGACGCCGTCGAGGACCGAGACTCGGGTGAGCCGGGTGCGCTGTCGCCGCCGGGGCGCGTGCCGCCCGGCGCGGAGTCGGTCGACGGGGATGTCGCCGGGGGCGACGGGCCGCCGGGCGGCAATCGTGTGACCCGCGAGTACGTACCCGAGAACACGGCGCTCGACGACGAGCGCGTCGAGTTCAACGAGAACGAGGCGGATTACAGCGGCCTCGATGAGACAGGCAAGCGGCGCTACAACGTCGAAATGATCCTCGGCGAATTGCTGTCGGATTTCGAAACGCTCGAGCGGCGCAGCGTGCAACGCTGGGCGCCCGTGCCGTACCGGCGCGCCCAGGAGTTCTACCAGGCCGGCGACGATGCCTACCTGCGCAAGAACTGGGCGCAGGCGGAGATTCACTACCTCGATGCCCTGACGGTTCTCGAGCCGCTGTTTGACCAGATCGATGCCGAGTTCACGAGAGCGCTCGAAGGCGCCAGGGTGGCGTTCGAGGCCGGCGACCGCGCCGAGGCGCTGCGCCTGTACGAACTCGCCGTGGCCATCACACCGAACGATCCCGAAGCGCGCGAGGGCTACGAACGCGCCAGGAACCTGGAGACCGTGCTGCAGCTGGTCGAGCAGGGGCTGCGCTACGAAGAAGAACTCGAGCTCGACGCAGCCGAGGCCAGTTTCCAGCGCGCCGTCGATCTCGACCCCGCCTGGACACCGGCCGTCGAAGGCGTCGAGCGCGTCCGCGCGACGCGCACCAAGATCCGTTTCGAATCGCGCATGTCGGAAGGCCTGGAGGCGCTCGCTGCGGGCGACTACCTGTCGGCCCGGGCCGCGTTTCGCATGGCGCAGCAGCTCGTTCCGGGTTCCCCGGAGCCCGCCGACGGCCTGCTGCAGGTGGACCAGGGGCTGCGCCTCGACAACATCGCGACCCTCGAGCAGGAAGCCGCGTCCCTCGAACGTGCCGAGCATTGGGAAGCCGCTGCGACGACGTACGTGGAGATCCTCGATATCGACGCGAACCTGTCCTTCGCCATCGACGGGCTGGCGAATGCCGAGCGCATGAGCGCCCTGCACAAGCAACTCGACGAGTACATCAGCGACCCCGATCGCCTGTCCGTGCCGAGCGTCATGCAAAAGGCGACGACGCTGGTCGTCGACGTTACGCGCCTGGGTGACATCGGGCCCCGGCTGGCCGGGCAGCGAGACGAATTGTCGCGGCTGCTGAAGCGCGCGGCGACGCCGGTTACGGTGGAACTGGTTTCGGATAACATGACGTCGGTGTCGATCTACAAGGTCGGCGTGCTCGGCAACTTTGCCAGCCGGCGACTGGACCTGCGTCCCGGAACCTACGTCGCTACCGGCGCGCGCGCCGGCTTTCGCGACGTGCGCATCGAGTTCCGGGTGGCGCCCGAGATCGACATGGACCCGGTCGTCGTGCGTTGTGAGGAACCGATTTGAATTTCGATCACTTGTTCATCAGGGATGTGGAAGGTGAGCGCCGCGTCGATTCGAGCCGGCTGCCGCTGCGCGTCGGCACCGGCGGTGACTGCGAAATACGGCTGCCGGGACCGGGCGGCGGTCCCGTAGCGCTGCTCGACCTGCTCGACGGGGCGCCGTTCGTGCAACCGGTCGGGCGGGCGAGTGCGCTGGATATCAACGGCGAACCGCTCGACACCAGCCGGCGCCTTGCCGACGGTGACGAACTCGGATTTTACGGCAGCCGCATCCGCCTGAGGATTGATGGCGACCGCCTCGTCCTCGAGGTGAGACTCGAGGACAGCGCGTACGTCACGCGTCCACCCGAGATGCCGGATGACGCGAGCCTGCCGGGCGAAGAGGCTATTGCGCCGGCGGCGTTCAAGCGCGCGGTCGCAACGTCGGCCATCGTCGCAAAGGACCGGGCGAGCCCGCTCAAGATCATCGTCGGCTCGTTGCTGGCCTTCCTGCTCGTCGCCTCGTACCTGCTGTTCAGCGCGAAATCCGTCGAGTTCGAGATCGACCCGCCCGAACCGGACGATTTCAGCATCAGTGGCGGCTGGTTCCGCCTGCCGATCGGTGATCGTGTGCTGCTGCGCAAGGGCACGTACACGGTCAATGTGCAAAAGAAGGGCTACTACGACGTCAAGCAGACCTTCGTGGTCGGCGATGACCAGTCGATGACGGTCGAACTCGCGATGCGCAAGAAACCCGGGCGGCTGCTGGTGCGCGTGGAGCCGCCCGTCGATGCCGTAGTGGCCGTGAACGAGTCGCAGGTCGGCAAGGCGCCGTTCGGCCCGATCGAACTGCAGCCGGGCGAACACGCGGTGCGCGTCGAGTCCGAGCGTTTCCTGCCGTTCTCGGGCGTCGTCACGATGCCCGGCCTCGACCGGCTCGAGCACCTCAACGTGCAGCTCGTGCCGCGCTGGGCTGACGTGACGATCGAATCGGACCCACCCGGCGCCACGGTTCTCGCCAATGGCGAGGAGGTGGGTGTAACCCCGGCGACGGTCGAACTGCTGGAAGGGTCTCACGAGGTGTCATTGTCGAAGGACGGGTTCAGCGCCTGGGACGGCACCGTCGTCGCTGTCCCGAACGTTGCGCAGACGCTGCCGCTGGTCCGGCTGCAGCCCGCCGATGCGCGGCTGATCGTGAACACGATACCGCGGGGCGCCAACGTCACGGTCAACGGTCGCTACCGCGGCCAATCGCCGATCACGTTGTCGCTCGCGCCCGACGTCGACTACGAGATAGGCCTGTCGAAAGCCGGTTACGGCGTCATGACGCGCAACCTGCGGCTCGAATCGAATGCGTCGGAATCGATCCTGGTCGACCTGTCGGCCCGTCTCGGCACCGTGACCGTCGTCGTGCAACCCGACGACGCGACCGTCTACGTCGACGGCCGCGCCCGCGGCAAGGGGAAGACGACGGTGCGCCTGAGTTCGGCGCCGCATACGATCGAGGTGAAGCGGCCCGGTTACGCCGAATGGAAGCGGACCATCACGCCGCGGCCGGGCTATCCGCAGACGCTGAACGCCAGCCTGCGCTCGCTCGAGGCGATCGCCCAGGACCGCGTCGCGCAGACGCTGAAGTCGCCGGCCGGCCAGACGCTGCGGCGCGTCGAGCCCGCGACGTTCACGATGGGCGCATCGCGCGCCGAGGTCGGCCGCCGCGCGAACGAGGTGATCGTGCCCGTCACGATTACGCGGCCGTTCCTGATCGGCGTGCACGAGGTGACGAACAAGGAGTTCGCGGAGTTTCGCGCCAATCACGATTCAGGGGCGAGCGTGCACCCGTCGCTCGGTGCCGACAACAATCCGGTCGCCAATGTCACCTGGGCGGACGCCGTCGAATACTGCAACTGGCTGAGCCAGCGGGAAGGCCGCACGCCGGCGTACCGCAGCGAGTTCGGCCAGTGGGTGACCGTGTACCCGCTCACCGACGGCTATCGCCTGCCGACCGAGGCCGAGTGGACGCTGGCGATCCGTTACGCCGGGCAGCGGCAGGCCAGCAAGTTCCCGTGGGGCACGAAGTGGCCGCCGCCCAAGGATAGCGGCAACTTCGCCGACCGTTCCGCGATTGAACTCGTGCCGACGATCCTGCCGGCGTACGACGACGGCTATGCCTCGACGGCGCCGGTGGGCAGCTTCAAGGCCAATGCGCTCGGCATCCATGACGGCGGGGGCAACGTCGCCGAGTGGGTCAACGACTATTACACCGTGCCGATGCCGGGCATTACGACGCCGGTCGTCGACCCCACAGGCCCCGATCGGGGCACGAGCCACGTCGTGCGGGGGTCGAGCTGGCGCCACGCGGGGCAGACCGAGCTGCGTCTCAGCTACCGCGATTTCAGCAGCGAGGCGCGTCCCGACGTCGGATTCCGCGTCGCGCGCTTCGCGGACTGAGGAAGTTGCCGATAAAATTCGTGAGACAATCTGCCGCGGCGGCGGTCAAAAGCCGATAGGCGGACAAAGGGAGAACGCCGGGTGTACCGATTGCAACTGTTGATTCTGCTGGCCTGCATTGCGACGGCCGGTGCCGCGGCGCAGGACGACGAGGCCGAGCCCGTCGAGGACGCGCCGGTCGAAGAAGAGGCGGCGCCACCGACGGACGACGTCACGGATGAAGAGATCGAGGAGTTGCTCGGTCTCGACGAGGATTACAGCGAGGTCGACGACGATGACTTCGACCCGACCGTCGACGTGCGCGTCGAACAATCGATCAATTTCCCCACGGACATCTGAATGAACAGGAAAAACATCCCGGTCGAGTTCGTTTACCAGCTCTTCGCCCTGATTATCGCGATCATCATCGTGCACGCCTTTTACGTCTCGGTCGTCCGGCCGAATGCCGCCGCGGTCATTGTAGAGCAGAACCTGCTGGCCGAGCAGGACCCGGATTACGTGCGCGAACGCAGCATCTGGGTGCTGATCAAGGACTTCGAACAGGAAGCCTGTATCATCCTGATGTTCTGGGCGCTCGCGATCATGGGGTACAAGGCCGCAAAGATCTTCGCCGAGCGCAAGTTGCTCGACGTCGACCTGATCCCGGTGCCAGAGGGGATGCGAATACTGCCGGAGGACACGCGCGAATTCGCGCGCCAGGTGCAGGCGCTGCCCGATGACCGGCAACAGATGCTGCTGCCGCGTGCCTTGCTCAACGCCCTGCGGCGCTTCGCTTCGACGCGCAATATCCAGGACGTCTCCAGCAGTACGCACACGATCTGCGAGTCGGAAGCAGAACGGCTCGAGTCCGAGCTGGCGATGATTCGCTACATCTCCTGGGCCATCCCCTCGATAGGCTTCATCGGCACGGTGCGCGGTATCGGCGAGGCGCTGGCGCAGGCCGACAAGGCGGTCAAGGGCGACATTGCGGGCGTCACGCAAAGCCTCGGCGTGGCGTTCAATTCGACCTTCATCGCGCTGCTGATCTCGATCTTCCTGATGTTCCTCGTGCACCAGTTGCAGCTGATGCAGGAGCGTCTCGTCTTCGACAGCGAGACCTACTGCGACGACAAGGTCATCCGGCACCTGAAGGCCGACTGACGGGAACACATGACTCTGCTGGCAGCACATCTCAATGACGCCGGCCTGCTGTTCACCGACGGCGAGCGCATCCTGTGCCGCGAACCGGGATTCGCGTTGCTGGAGGATGACGG
>JBFGYM010000004.1:0-28300 GCA_041587435.1 Woeseiaceae bacterium | reverse complement strand
TGCTCAAGGTCGACGTGCTCGGGCTCGGCATGCTGACGGCCATACGCCGGTCGTTCGAACTGATCCGCCGTTTCGACGGTCGCGAGTACACGCTGGCGACGGTGCCGGCCGAGGATCCGCTTGTCTACGACATGATCTGCGACGGCGACACCATCGGCGTCTTCCAGATCGAGTCGCGCGCGCAGATGGCGATGCTGCCGCGCCTCAGGCCACGCTGTTACTACGATCTCGTCATCGAGGTCGCGATCATCCGTCCCGGGCCGATCCAGGGCGACATGGTGCATCCCTATCTCCGGCGTCGTAACGGCGAAGAGGCGGTCGACTACCCGAGCGAGGAAGTCAAAGGCGTGCTGCAGCGCACGCTCGGTGTGCCGATTTTCCAGGAGCAGGTCATGCAGCTGGCGGTCGTGGCGGCCGG
The DNA here is from genome assembly GCA_041587435.1 of Woeseiaceae bacterium. GTDB lineage: Bacteria > Pseudomonadota > Gammaproteobacteria > Steroidobacterales > Woeseiaceae > UBA1847. The sequence continues at coordinate 27,882 of JBFGYM010000004.1, read as the reverse complement.
ATTCACGCCCGGCGAGGCCGACCAGTTGCGCCGGGCGATGGCGGCCTGGAAACGCCGCGGCGGACTCGGGCCGTTCGAGGACAAGCTCGTGCTCGGCATGCGCGAGCGCGGCTACGACGAGGCGTTCGCGCGGCAAATCTTCCAGCAGATCCTCGGCTTCGGCGAATACGGTTTTCCCGAGTCGCACTCGGCGAGTTTCGCGTTACTCGTCTACGTCTCGTCATGGCTCAAGCGGCACGAGCCCGCGGCGTTTACCTGCGCTTTGCTCAACAGCCAGCCGATGGGTTTTTATTCGGGGTCGCAGCTCGTCCAGGACGCGCAGCGTCATGGCGTGCAGGTGCGTCCGGTCGACGTCAACCGGAGCGACTGGGATTGTTCGCTGGAGGCGGGCGAGGCCGGGGAGGCGATGCTGCGGCTCGGCCTGAGAATGGTCAAGGGGCTGGCCGAGGACGACGGCGGACGCATCGTGACGCAGCGCGCGCACGGCCCGTACGGCAGCGTGCAGGCGTTGCTCGAACGCACCGGCCTCGAGCGTCGCGGGCTCGACGTACTGGCTTCGGCGGGCGCCTTGCGTGCGCTGGTCGGGGACCGTCACCGTGCACGCTGGGCCGTCGCCGGCGCCGAAAAGCCGCTGCCGCTGTTTCCGAGCATGGCGCGTTACGAGGCGATGCCGATGCTCAGAAAGCCCACGGAGGGGCAGACGATCGTCGCCGACTACCGCAGTACGGGCCTGACGCTCGAGCGGCACCCGGTGAGCCTGCTGCGGCGGCATCTCGGCCGTTACCGTTACGTGCGGGCCGCCGACCTGCCGGGTACCGGGGACGGACACGCGGTCAATGTCGCGGGCCTCGTGATTACCAAGCAGCGTCCCGGGACCGCGAGTGGCGTCATCTTCGTTACGCTGGAGGACGAGACGGGGCAGGTGAACGTGGTCCTGTGGAAGCAGGTGGCGGACCAGTATCGTGCCGAGCTGCTGAATGCGCGCCTGCTCGGCATTGCCGGGGAATTACAGGTCGAAGGGCAGGTGATCCACGTGATCGCGAGGCAGCTCGTCGATCATTCGGACCTGCTCGGCGATCTGGTCGTGCACTCGCGCGACTTTCGCTGAGCGCGGCTAGATGTCGTCGTCGAGATTGAAATTGAAAGTGCTGTCGAGGTCGGCTTCGCGAAGCTCGCGGATTTCCTCGATGCGACGCCGAATCTCGCGGCGATGCGCGACCTCGCTCGGGTCCGTGGAATCGAGTTTCTTGAACAGCGAATCTATGTCGTATTCGCCCGACAGACCCACGACCGTGTCGCCGCCGATGTCGACTTCGTCATCTTCGTCGAGATCGTCATCATCGTCGAGGTCGTCGTCGTCATCGTCGACGTCGGACTCGTCCTCGTCTTCGTCGTCGAGATCGTCAATGTCCTCGATGTCGTCGATGTCGTCTTCGTCACCGATCATTACAATCGTCCCGCCTGCAGATGCGTCTGCCAGTGAATCAGCGAATCAGGTTGTTAATTTCAAAGATCGGCAACAAAATTGCAAGCACAATCGTGAGCACGACGCCGCCCATGAGGACGATCAGCAGCGGCTGCAGTATGCCGAGCAAGGCTGCGATCAGGCCGTCGACTTCGCGTTCCTGCCCGGCCGCGGCGCGCGACAGCATCTCCTCGAGCCGACCGCCCGCCTCGCCGCTCGAAATCAGGTGAATCATCATCGGCGGGAACAGCCTGCTCGCTGCAAGGGACTTGCTGATCGATGCGCCTTCGCGCACGCGCAGCGTCGCCTCGAGTACGGCCTCGCGCATCGGCACGTTTTCGACGACCTCGGCCGAGATATTCAATGCCTCGAGTATGGGTACGCCGCTGCCGGCGAGGATGCTGAGCGTGCGCGTGAAACGCGCAGTATTCACACCGCGGGTCAGGCGTCCGACGATCGGCAGCCGCAACATCAGGGTATGGAAACGGCGCTGCGGCCCTTCCCGCTGCAGTATCCACCAGCCGAGCCATGACAATCCGGCCAGTCCGACCAGCAGCAGCGCCCAGTAGTCGCGCAGGAAGTCGCTCGTCGCGATCATCCCGGTGGTGAGCGCCGGCAACTCGGCCGCGGTATTCTCGAACACGTTGACGATTTTCGGTACGACCGTTGCGAGCATGAACGCGATGATGCCGACGGCCATGACGACGAGGGCGATCGGATAGACGAGGGCGTTGGTCACGCGCTGCCGCAGTTCCTGGCGTGCTTCCGTGTAGTCGGCCAGCCGTTCGAGGACCACGTCGAGATGGCCGGATTGTTCACCGGCGGCAACGGTCGCCCGGTAGAGTTCGGGAAACGCCTGCGGGAACTCGCTGAAGCCGTCGGCCAGCGCATGGCCCTCCATGACCTTGGCGCGAACGCCGAGCAGGATGCTCTTCGTGCGCGGCTGGTCGTTTTGCTGGGCGACGGCGAGCAGCGCCTCCTCGAGCGGCAGCCCGGACTGCGACAACGAAGCCAGCTGCCGCGTAATCAATGCAAGTTCGCCGGACGACATGCCGCGGCGCAGCGAAAAACTGCGTTGTCGCCTGGCTTCCCGCTTTGCCACCTCGGTGACCGTGACCGGAATCAGTTTGCGATCGCGCAGGAGCTGGCGCACGTGTTTCGGCGTGTCGCCCTCGAGCAGACCCCTCGATTGCTTGCCGGACTGGTCCAGCGCGACGTATTCGAACGCTCCCACGGCTCAGGCTCGTCGCAAGCTAGTCCTCGCGCGTGACACGCAGGACCTCTTCGAGTGTCGTTCGGCCCGAGAGCACCTGGCGGCGGCCGTCGGCGCGGATGCTCGGCGTGCTCTTGCGGGCGTGGCGCGCGAGTTCGTGTTCGCTCACGTTGCTGTGAATCATCTCCCGCATCTCGTCGTCGACCGTGATCAGTTCGTAGATGCCGGTGCGGCCCTGGAAGCCGCCGCCCGGCACGTTGCCCGCGTGGTACAGCGTCGGCGGGTCGCGCGGATCGATGCCGAGCAGGTTGCACTCGTATTCGCCGGCCGTGTACGGCACCTTGGTTTTGTCGTCGAGCACGCGCACGAGACGCTGGGCGAGTACGCCGAGCAGGCTCGACGAGAGCAGGAACGGCTCGACGCCCATATCACGCAGTCGCGTCACGGCGCCGGCCGCGGTGTTCGTGTGCAGGGTCGACAGCACGAGATGGCCGGTCAGGCTGGCCTGAACCGCGATTTCGGCGGTCTCGAGGTCGCGGATCTCGCCGACCATGACGACGTCCGGGTCCTGGCGCAGGATCGCGCGCAATCCGCGCGCGAACGTCATCTCGACCTTCGTGTTCACCTGCGACTGGCCGATGCCGTCGATAAAGTACTCGATCGGGTCCTCGACCGTCATGATGTTGCGACTGTTGTCGTTGATGCGCTCGAGGGCCGCATACAGCGTCGTCGTCTTACCCGAGCCCGTCGGTCCGGTAACGAGAATGATGCCGTGGGGTTTGTGAATCAGGTCGTCGACCTTCTGCTCGGTTTCGGGATCCATGCCGAGCGACATCAGGTCGAGGCGGCCCGCCTGCTTGTCGAGCAGGCGCAGCACGACGCGCTCGCCGTGGCCCGACGGCATCGTCGATACGCGGACGTCGACGGCACGTCCCGCGATGCGCAGCGAGATACGTCCGTCCTGCGGGAGGCGTTTCTCGGCGATGTCGAGTCTCGACATGACCTTGATGCGCGACACGACGAGCGGTGCGAGGGCGCGCCGTGTCTGCAGGATTTCGCGCAGCACGCCGTCGACACGAAAGCGCACGCCGAGGCGATTCTCGTAGGGCTCGATATGGACGTCCGAGGCATTCGACTTGATCGCCTCGGTGAGTACGGCGTTGATGAAGCGGATGATCGGCGCGTCGTCGTCGCTCTCGAGCAGGTCCGACGGTTCCTGGAGTTCCTGGGCGACCTGCGTCAGGTCGAACTCCTCGTCGAGACCGTCGACCATCGAGGCGGCGTTCGTGGAGTCCCGCTCGTAGGATTCCTGCAGCAGCGCATCGAACGCCTCGGGCGTGACGCGCGACATTTCGAGCGGCACGCCGGCGAAGCGGCGTGCCTCGGCGAGACTCAGTGCCGATGCGCCGCTCCGGTACACGGCTTTCCCGCCCGACTCGGTCAGTTCCCGGATCAGGATGCCGTGGCGCTTGGCAAACGAAAAGGGCAGGCCGTGTCGCGACGCGGGAACCGGTTCGCCCACGGGTTCGCCGCCGGTCTCCAGGACGATGTTGGTCTCGACTTCCATTTACTCGTCGTCGTCCTCCGGGTCGTTGCTGCGGTAGTCCTCGACCGGCGGCAGGACAGGGCGATCCTCGCCCGGCATCAGTTGCACGCCGCTTCCCTGCTGGCCCTTCTGCAGTTCGCGGATCACGTTGTACTTCTGGTTGGTCTCGATGGCCGTCGTCGCAGCATCACGCAGGATCGTCGGGCGAATGAATATCATCAGGTTAGTCTTCGTCTTTTCTGTCTGGCGCGAACGGAACAGGTTGCCGAGCAATGGAATACGGCCGAGTACCGGAACGCGCTGGTCGCTCTCGCGCAGCACATCCTCGAGCAAGCCGCCGAGAACCAGGATCTCGCCATCGTCAACGATAACCGTCGTCTCGATGATTCGCTGGTTGGTGATCAGGTCGACGGCACCGGCCGCGGACTGGGCAATGCTCGAGATCTCCTGCGAAATGTCGAGCACCATCGATTCGCCCTCGTTGATCTGCGGCGTTATCGACAGCTTCACGCCGATCTGCTGGCGCTGGATCGTCTGGAACGGATTGACGGCGCCACCCGTGCCGCCCGTGTTCGTGAATGAGCCGGTTACGAACGGCACCTCCTGGCCGACGTTCAACGTGGCCTCCTCGTTGTCCGTCGTGACGATCGACGGCGTTGAAATAAGGTTGGTGTTTGCGTCGCCTTCGACCGCCGCCAGGATCGCGGCAAAGCTGACACCGTTGTCCGAGATGCGTCCGACGCCGATCGTCGCACCTTCGCCGATCAGGCCGCTCGGGTCGGTGACGGTGCCGGCGGCGGCCGTGCCGACCTGGACAACGCCGCTGAGGAAGTCAGGGAAATTCGTTACGGCCAGAGGTGAGTTCTCGCCGGTCGTATCGGCGACTCCGACGGAGACCCCGAGTTGGTTCTGCCGGTCGACGATGACTTCGACGATGATCGCTTCGACGAGGACCTGGGCGCGGCGGATGTCGAGCTTGTCGACGATCTGCATCAGCGAACGCATCATCTTCGGCGGCGCATTCACCACGATCGCATTCGTCTGCGAATCCGCCCAGACGGATACCTTGTCGAGGCCGGCGCCGCCGCCGGCGGGCTGACCGGCCGCCGCGGCCTGGACCTGGCCGGTCGCATGCTGCTGCAGCTTGGTAGCGAGTTCCTCGGCGTCGGCGTAGCGCAGGTAGCGGACCTGGGTGTCGCCACCTTCCTCGAGGGGCGTGTCGAGGTGCGCGATCAGCGTGCGCAGTCGCAGGCGTTCGTTCCTGTCGCCGCCGATCAACACGCTGTTGGTCCGGGCGTCGGCGACCAGGCTGGTCGTTACGGGCGCGCCGTCGCCGCGCGGCGTTTGCGTCAGCGCCGTCATGATGCGCACGATCTCCGAGGCCGACGCATGCTGCAGCGGCACGACCTCGATGTCCTCGTCGCTGGCCTGGTCGATACGCCGGACGATTGCGACCATGCGCGCGACGTTGGCTGCGCGATCCGAGATGATCAGCATGTTCGAGCCCGCGTGTGCGACCAGGTGGCCGTACTGCGGGATCAGCGGCCGCAGGATCGGTACCAGCTGGGTTGCGCCGACGTTGCGCAGCTGGATGACCTGTGTCGCGAGGTCATCGGGACCGGCCGCTCCCGCGGTGCCGATGGCGGTCGGGAATTGCCTGGCCGTCGCGTCCGGGATGATCTTGATCAGGTCGCCGCTCTCGATCGCAACGTAACCGTGAACCTGCAGAATCGACAGGAACGCCTGGTACAGCGCGTCGGGCCCGAGCGGTGTCGGCGACAACAGGGTGACCCGGCCGGTGACGCGCGGGTCGAGAATGAAGTTCTTCCCGGTCACGGCCGCCACCGCCTCGACGACCTGGCGAATGTCGGCGTCCTTCCAGTTCAGCGTCGCGGCGGGCTGCTGCGCCCACACGATACCGGCCAGGGCCAGCAAGAGCGCGGCGGCTGCAAGTCGAAAACGTGTCATACCGGGATTCTCGGCTTTTCGTGTCATCGGGTCTGCTCATCATCCAGTTCGAGCTGGCTGGTCTTTAGCACAATCGTCTCCGGTTGTCCGTTGCGTTCGACAGTGACAGTCACCTCATCGGCGGTTCCGAGCGACTGGAAGATCTGCATCGCCTGGGTCGGGTCGGTCAGGGACTGGCCGTCGATGTCCTTTATCAGGTCACCCGGCCGCAGGCCGAGTGCCGCGAACTGCTGGCGGTTACGGCCCGGGTAGACACGATAACCGGCCTGTTCGCCGTTGACCAGGTAGGGCGTTGGCCGAATGATGTCGGTCAACTGAGTCAGGTTCTGCGTCACGACGTTCTGGATGCTGGCCGGGTTTTCGGCGCGAACGGTTTGCCGTGTCGTCGTCGTGCTGCGCCGGACCGACGGCGCGCTGGATGCCGGGTAGTCGACCGGGAGCCGCAGGTTGGTCAGGGCGCCGTTTTCGTTCAGGACGACTCGATCGGCGTACACGGCGTGCAGCGTCGTCCCGGAACCGAGCGAGTCGCCGATGGCATAGACCTTTTGCTCGGCCGTACCGTCGGCAATGACCGCAACCGAGAACTCCGGCAGCGCCGATGCGATCGTGCCCTTGAGGACGAGGTTCGTGAGGCGCGTGTCGGTGAGATTGTCGTCGGCAACCGGCACCACGACCGGCTGGGCTTCGGCATCGGCCTGACCGAACATGTGGCGCCCGGCGATGGCCTGCACGTCGGTGACGGAACCGTCCGCCTGCCGGGCCGCGGGAAAGCTCGCCGGAGCCTCGACGGCGTCACCGGCGGCGGGCGCCGGGACCAGCATCCAGATGACGCGCGCGACTTGCCAGCCGATCGCAATCACCAGCAACACGCTGATCCAGGGCGGCAGTGCGCGGTTGATCGCGGCCAGCGCGTTGCTGCCGTCGACGTTCCGGAGGTCGGTCCAGTTGGCTTTGCTGATCATGTCCTGTCGGGGTGCGTGGCGTAGCGCTACACCTTAATTAACGTGGCGACCCGATGATAAGGGTTGAGGCGTGACAGCGACAAGCCGCGACGGGGCGGAAATACTATATTTTGCAATAATATAACGGCTTGCGCAGGCGACAAGATATAATGGATGTCCGGTAGCCGCGGGCACGGCTGCAGCCATTGATATCGCGTTTATCGACCGTATATCCCGAAACCGAGCATGAGTGACCGTAAGCACATGAACGAGGAGCAGGGCAGCTACGACCTGGCCGTCGAGGAGGCGCGCCCCAAGGTCAAGCAGCCGCCGCTGTTTCGCGTGGTACTGATCAACGACGATTACACGCCGATGGAATTCGTCGTGGACATCCTCGAGTCGGTCTTCGGCATGGAACGCACGCGCGCAACCCAGGTCATGCTCGAGGTACATACGAAGGGCAAAGGGGTCTGCGGCGTTTACAACTTCGAGATCGCCGAGACCAAGGTGGCGCAGGTCATGAGTATTGCGAAGCAGCACCAGCACCCGCTGTTGTGCACGATGGAGGAGTCATAAAGGAATGCTGAGCACCGAGCTCGAATTCTGTCTGAACGAGGCGTTTCAGCGCGCCCGTGATCAACGTCACGAGTACATGACGGTCGAGCACCTGTTGCTCGCGTTGCTGGACATTCCCAAGGTTCACGAGATCCTGAAAGCCTGCAACTCGAACGTGACCGAGCTGCGACGCATGCTGGTCGAGTGCATCGACGAGCAGACCCCGGTGCTGGCCGAGGACGACGACAGCGACGTGCAGCCGACGCTCGGCTTCCAGCGCGTCCTGCAGCGTGCGGTCTTTCACGTGCAGTCGAGCGGCAAGAAAGAAGTCACGGGCAGCAACGTGCTGGTGGCGATTTTCAGCGAGAAACAGTCGCAGGCGGTCTATTTCCTGAACATGCAGGACGTGACGCGTCTGGATGTCGTCAATTACATCTCGCACGGCATGCCGCAGGTGCCCGGCGAGGGCGCCGAGGAGGGCGAGACGCAGCTCGACTCGGAGTCCGAGGCAGAGGCCTCGCCCCTCGAGCAGTTCGCGACAAACCTCAATCAACGCGCGATCGAGGGCAAGATCGATCCGCTGATCGGCCGCGAACTCGAGATCGAGCGCACCCTGCAGATCCTGTGCCGGCGCCGCAAGAACAACCCGCTCTACGTCGGCGAGGCCGGTGTCGGAAAGACCGCCCTGGCCGAGGGCCTGGCACGCATGATCGTCGAGGAGCGCGTGCCCGAGGTGCTGCGGGACAGCACCGTCTACGCGCTCGACATGGGCACGCTGATCGCGGGCACCAAGTACCGCGGCGACTTCGAGAAGCGCCTGAAAGGCGTGATCGCCGAGATCCGCAAGGACCCCGGTGCCATTCTGTTCATCGACGAGATTCACACCGTCATCGGCGCCGGCGCGGCGTCGGGCGGCGTCATGGACGCGAGCAACCTGATCAAGCCGGTGCTCGCCAACGGCGAGGTCCGCTGCATCGGCTCGACGACCTATTCGGAGTACCGTGGTATTTTCGAGAAAGATCATGCACTTGCGCGACGTTTCCAGAAAATAGATGTGGTCGAGCCGACGGTGCCGGAGACGGTCGCGATCCTCAACGGCCTGCGCTCGCGGTTCGAGGAGCACCACGGCATCCGCTACGAGCCGGCTGCGCTGGAGGCAGCGGCCGAACTGTCGGCGCGCCACATCAACGACCGTCACCTGCCGGACAAGGCGATCGACGTCATGGACGAAGCCGGGGCCAACCTGCGCCTGATCCCGGTCGCCGATCGCGGCGACACGGTCACGGTCGAGATGGTCGAGAACATCGTGGCGAAGATGGCGCGCATCCCGGCAAAAAGCGTGTCCGCGTCGGATCGAGACGCGCTGCGGACGCTCGAACGCGACCTCAAGCTCACGATCTTCGGTCAGGACCGTGCGATCGGCGCTTTGGCCGGGGCCATCAAGATGTCGCGCTCCGGGCTGCGCGACGAGGACAAGCCGATCGGCGCCTTCCTGTTCGCCGGCCCGACCGGCGTCGGCAAGACCGAGGTCACGCGGCAACTCGCCCTGCTGATGGGCGTCGAGCTGATTCGCTTCGACATGTCGGAGTACATGGAGCGCCATACCGTGTCGCGCCTCATCGGCGCGCCGCCGGGTTACGTCGGGTTCGACCAGGGCGGGCTGCTTACCGAGGCGGTGAGCAAGAATCCGCACGCCGTCGTGCTGCTCGACGAGATCGAGAAGGCGCATCCCGAGGTGTTCAATCTGTTGCTGCAGGTCATGGATCACGGCACGCTGACGGACAACAACGGACGCAAGGCCGATTTCCGCAACGTGATCCTCGTCATGACGACCAATGCCGGGGCCCAGGAGATGAGCCGCGCGTCGATCGGCTTCACGCAGCAGGATCACTCGGCGGACGGCATGGAGATCCTCAAGAAGGCGTTTACGCCGGAGTTCCGCAATCGCCTCGACGCGATCATCCAGTTTGCCGAGCTCGAAATCGACACGATCATGCGCGTGGTCGACAAGCTCGTCGTCGAACTCGAGGCCAAACTCGGCAACAGCGCCGTGACGCTGGAACTCGACGACGCGGCGCGGGTGTGGATCGCCGAGCGCGGCTACGACTCGAAGATGGGTGCGCGCCCGATGGCGCGGGTCATCCAGGAGCACATCAAGCGGCCGCTGGCCGAGGAACTGCTGTTCGGCAGTCTCGAGGACGGCGGGCACGTGAAGATTACCGTCGGCGACGACGGCGAGCTCGAGTTGATTGCCGAACCGGTGCTCAAGGAGCTCGAGCACCTGCCAGAGGACGAAGCGCCGGGTTAGCGCCCGCGGTAGACGATACGGCCCTTGCTGAGGTCGTACGGGGTGAGTTCCACGGTGACCTTGTCGCCCGTGAGAATGCGGATGTAGTTCTTGCGCATCTTGCCGGAGATATGCGCCGTCACGACGTGGCCGTTCTCGAGTTCCACTCGAAACGTCGTGTTGGGCAGCGTCTCCGTAACGACGCCTTCCATCTGAATGGCTTCTTCTTTCGCCAAGAGTATTATCGTCCTCTGCGGTTAAAAGGCTCGCGAATTGTGCTAAAACGGCCCCGGTATTGCAATTGAATGCCGCGCCGGCATTCAGGCGAGCGGTAAGTCCTTGACAGGTATGGGGTCGTCCGGCCAGTTTTCAAACCGCGCCGGCGGCTCGCAGAGACCGTCCAGGAGGCCCACAAACGCGGCGCGCGGGATGTTCGACGCGCCGAGCGACACGAGGTGGGGCGATTGCATCTGGCAGTCGAGCAGGCCCAGCGTGCCGTCGTCGAGGAGCTGCGCCACTGACAACAGCGCCAGCTTCGAGGCATTGGGCCGTTTGCTGAACATCGACTCGCCGAACATCGCCCGGCCGATGATGACCCCGTACAGGCCGCCCGCGAGCGTGCCGTCCTCCCAGACTTCGATCGAGTGGGCCCAGCCGTCATCGAACAGTTTCGCGTAGGCTTCGATCATGGCGCTCGTGATCCAGGTGCCCTGCGCGTAGCGTCGTGGCCCGGCGCAGGCGCGCACGACCTCGTCGAAGGCCGTGTTGAAACGCAGCTCGGCGGCGGAGCGGCGCAAGTCGCGGCGCAGTCGCCGCGACACGTGATAGTCGCCCGGCAGGAAGACGCAGCGCGGGTCCGGCGACCACCACAGCAGCGGCTGTCCGTCCTCGTACCAGGGGAAGATGCCGCGACGGTAGGCCGCCAGCAGGCGCCCTGCGCCCAGGTCGCCGCCCGCCGCGAGCAGTCCGTCGGGCTCGCGCAGGGCACTGGCGACCGGCGGGAACGCGTCCGGCGGGTCATCCTCGCTGAGCCAGATGACGCGATTGCCGCTCATGACGGATCCTCGTCCCGGCGGAACGGCGTGTGCGCGTCGACCGCCTCCATGTAGCGGTCGACATGCCGTCCCTCCTGGTCGAGGTAACGGCCGATCGCATCCGCGAACTCCGGGTGCTCGAGCCAGTGCGCGGACCACGTCGGCACCGGCGCGAAGCCTCTCGCAATCTTGTGCTCTCCCTGCGTGCCGGGCTCGAAACGCTGCAGGCCCTTCTCGATGCAGTAGTCGATGCCCTGGTAATAGCAGGTCTCGAAGTGCAGGGCGTCGTAATGGCCGTCACTTCCCCAGTAGCGGCCATAGAGCGCCGTGTCGCTCTCGAAGAAAACGGCGGCCGCAATCGTGCGCCCGTCCTTCTCGGCGAGGATCACGAGGACGTTGTCCGGCAACGCCTCACCGAGGCCCTCGAAGAACGCCTGGTTGAAGTACGGCAAAGACCCGCGCAGCATGAACGTCCGGGCGATGAGGGCATAGACGACGGACCAGGTGTCGCCGTCGAGATCGCGGCCTGTCAGGCGGCGGAAGCGGATGCCACCGTCGGCGACACGACGCCGGTCGCGTCGCGCCTTCTTGCGTTTCGCGGAGGTGAACGTCGCCAGGAAATCGTCGAAGCTCGCGAAGCCGCGATTATGCCAGTGAAACTGGCAGTCCTTGCGCACCAGGAAGCCGTTTTGCTCGAACACCGTGATCTCGTCTTCGACGGGGAACAGCACGTGCACGGATGAGCAGCCCGAGTCCTTTGCCAGCCCGATTGCCGCTCGCAGCAGCCGGTCGGCCGCTGCGTCGTCGCCGGGGGCGCGCAGGATGCGCGTGCTCGGCGCCGGCGTGAACGGCACGGCCGAGACGAGTTTCGGGTAGTAGTCGAATCCGGCCTGCTCGTAGGCGCGCGCCCAGGCCCAGTCAAACACGAATTCGCCCCACGAGTGGCTCTTCTCGTACAGCGGCAGGGCGGCGCGCAGGTGGCCCCGGTCGCGAAGCGCGAGGTGCCGCGGCGTCCAGCCTGCATCGGGCGATACGCTGCCCGTGTGCTCGGCGAGTTCGAGGAACGCATGGTCGAGGAACGGGTAGGCCGCACCGGCGAGGGCATTCCAGTCGTCGCGGGGAATGTCCGCGATGCTGTCGTGGACGGTGACCTTCAACAGGGCACCGCGACCCTACGCGGCCGCGTGGTCCGCAGCCGGCTTCTGGGACAGCATTGCGTCGATGAATTTCTCGGCGTCGAGCGCCGCCATGCAGCCTGCGCCGGCCGAGGTGATGGCCTGGCGGTAGACCTGGTCGGCGACGTCGCCGGCCGCGAACACGCCGGGCACGCTGGTCGCCGTGGCATCGCCCTCGATGCCGGATTTTACGATGATGTAGCCGTTCTTCATGTCGAGCTGCCCGTCGAAGAGGCTCGTGTTCGGCTTGTGGCCGATCGCAATGAACAGCCCGTCTACGTCGACGTCGGTCGTTTCGGATTCGTTCTTCGTGCTGCGCACGCGCATACCGGTTACGCCGGAGTCATCGCCGAGCACTTCGTCGAGTACGTGATCCCAGAGAATCTCGACCTTGCCTTCGGCCTCTTTCTCGAAGAGGTGCTTTTGCAGGATCTTCTCGGCGCGCAGTTCGTCGCGGCGATGCACCAGCGTCACCCTGGAGGCGATGTTGCTGAGGTACAGCGCCTCCTCGACGGCCGTGTTGCCGCCGCCAATGACGGCGACGGGCTTGCCGCGGTAGAAAAACCCGTCGCAGGTCGCGCAGGCAGAGACGCCGCGCCCCTTGTAGGCCTCTTCCGACTCGAGCCCGAGATACATGGCCGTGGCGCCCGTCGCGATGATCAGCGCGTCGCAGGTGTAGCTGCCGTAGTCGCCGTCCAGCCGGAACGGGCGGGTGGACAGGTCGGCCTTGTGAATGTGGTCGTTGACGATCTCGGTGTCGAATCGCTTCGCGTGGCGCAGCATGCGGTCCATGAGGTCGGGGCCCTGGAGGCCTTCGACATCGCCGGGCCAATTGTCGACGTCGGTCGTCGTCATGAGCTGGCCGCCCTGTTCGATGCCCGTGATCAGGACCGGGTCGAGGTTGGCGCGCGCTGCGTAGACAGCCGCCGCATAACCGGCGGGACCGGAGCCCAGGATCAGAACCCGGCAATGTTTCAAGTCACTCATGTATAATTTGTCCGATAATGTGACGTAGCGAGATCTGCCCGCGCAGAGCCCCTGAGATGTGGTCGCAACGACGTGATTCAAGGGCGATGGCGGGCATTCTGTAAGTGCGATCCGCGCAGCGTTGCTTCGCTGGGGCAAGTGTAGGAAAAACGGTTTCTTTATGGCAAGAGCCGCAAAAGCCAGGCAGCCGGAGTCGCGGCTGTCATCGCAGGTGCACCGGGCACTGCGCGAGGGTGCGCTGTACCTCTTCGGAGCGCTGGCGCTGATCCTCTGGTATGCCCTGTTTACCTACGACCCGGCCGACCCGGGACCGACCCAGGCGACCACGGTCACGACGATCCAGAACGGTGTAGGCCGCGTCGGCGCCTGGATAGCCGACGCGCTGTTCTTCACCTTCGGCCGCCCGGCATACCTGTTCACGGTCATGGTGTTTTTTCTCGGCTGGATGCTGTATCGCGAGGAGAAAACCCAGATAGAGCTGACCAGGCTGGATTTCGCGCTGCGGCTGAGCGGCTTCCTCGCGACGCTCGTGACGAGCTGCGCGCTGTCGACGCTGCATTTCTCGCCGGCAGGGTTCTCGAGTTCGGCGGGCGGTATCATCGGCAGGGTCGTCGGCGAGAGCCTCGTCAGCGTCATGAAGCTTCTCGGCGCCAGCACCTTGCTGTTCTGCCTGTGGGTGGCGTCCATTTCGCTGTTTCTCGGCATTTCCTGGATCAAGGTCATGGACCGTGTCGGCCACTGGTGCCTGGTCGGTTACGAGAAGGCGCTGCTGAAATTCGGCGAACTGCGTGACAGGGCCGAGGGACGGCGCAAGGCCGCCGCCCGCCAGGATGTCGTCAAGGTCGAGAAGAAACTCCAGGCGAACCGGCCGAAGCCGCGTATCGAGCCGGTGCTGCCGTCGCTCGAGCCGAGCGTGCGCGCCGAGAAGGAACGCCAGGTGCCGTTGTTCGAACCCGCCGCGGCGGGCGAGTTGCCGCCCTTGTCGCTGCTCGACGATCCGCCCGAGCAGAAGCAGGGTTATTCGAAGGACTCGCTCGAGGCGATGTCGAGACTCGTGGAACTCAAGCTCAAGGATTTCGGCATCGACGTCGAGGTGAAATCGGTCTCGCCGGGCCCGGTCATCACGCGCTTCGAACTCGACCCGGCGCCGGGCGTAAAGGTCAGCCAGATCGCCAACCTGTCGAAAGACCTGGCGCGTTCCCTGTCGGTCGTCAGCGTGCGCATCGTGGAAGTGATTCCCGGCAAGTCGTTCGTCGGGCTCGAGATCCCGAACGAGAATCGCCAGCTCGTGACGCTCGGCGAAATCCTGAAGTCGCGCGCCTATGACGACATGAAGTCGCCGCTGACGCTCGCCCTCGGCAAGGACATCGGCGGCAATTCGGTCGTCGCCGACCTCGCGCGCATGCCTCACCTGCTGATCGCCGGTACGACGGGCTCGGGCAAGTCGGTCGCAATCAACGCGATGGTGCTCAGCATCCTGTACAAGACGCAGCCCGAGCAGGTGCGCATGATCATGATCGATCCGAAGATGCTCGAGCTGTCGGTTTACGAAGGTGTTCCGCACCTGCTCGCGCCGGTCGTCACCGACATGAGGGAGGCGTCGAACTCGCTGCGCTGGTGCGTGGCCGAGATGGATCGCCGCTATGCGCTGATGTCCTCGCTGGGCGTGCGCAACATCGGCGGCTACAACCGCAAGGTCCGCGAGGCCATCGAGTCGGGCAAGCCGATCAAGGACCCCACGTTCAGGCCGCCGGAGCTGTTCGACGAGGAGAAGCCGGTCGAGCATCCGACGCTGACGCCGCTGCCGTTCATCGTGGTCGTCATCGACGAGCTCGCCGACATGATGATGATCGTCGGCAAGAAGGTCGAGGAACTGATTGCGCGCCTTGCGCAGAAGGCGCGCGCGTCGGGTATCCACATGATTCTCGCCACCCAGCGGCCGTCGGTCGACGTAATCACGGGGCTCATCAAGGCCAACGTGCCGACGCGCATTGCGTTCCAGGTGTCGGCGCGCGTGGACTCGAGGACCATCCTCGACCAGCAGGGCGCCGAGAACCTGCTGGGCCACGGCGACATGCTGTACCTGCCGCCCGGCACGTCCCTGCCGGTGCGCGTGCACGGGGCGTTCGTGGCCGACAACGAGGTGCACGCGGTCGTCCGCCACCTCAAAAAATCCGGATCCCCGCGCTATATCGATGAAATTCTCGAGGGTCCTTCGAGTCCAACTCCTGGACTGGCCGGCATCGACAAGCCGGCGCCCGACAGCGTCGACGCCGAGCAGGATCCGTTGTACGACCAGGCCGTCCAGGTCGTCATGGAGACCCGCAAGGCGTCTATCTCGGGCGTTCAGCGGCGTCTCAAGATCGGCTACAACCGTGCCGCGCGCATGGTCGAGTCGATGGAGGAGGCCGGGCTGGTCGGCCCGTTACAGCCGAACGGCACGCGCGAGATTCTCGTGCCGCTGACGTCGGCCGAGGACTGAGTCGAGAATCTGTTCAGGGAACGCGTGTGATCGGGAAGAATGCATTCATGATACTGGCCCTGTGCCTCCTGGCGCCTTTGGCGGGCGCGCAGGTCGAGCGCGAGGACGTCGGCGAACGTCTCGTCAACGACTTCGTCAGCGACGTCATCACGTTGCATGGGCGCTTCGAGCAGTCGCTGCTGGACGCCGCGGGCAGCGTCGTCGAGCGCTCCAGCGGCACGCTGGAAATCGAGCGCCCCGGCCGATTCCGCTGGTCGTACGCCGAACCGTACGAGCAGGAACTCGTCGCCGACGGCCTGAACGTCTGGAGCTACGACGTCGACCTGGCCCAGGTCACGGTAAAGCCGCAGGCGGAGGCGCTGGCGAACACGCCGGCCCTGCTGCTCGGCGGCGGCGATGACGCGCTGGCACAGTTCCGCTTTGCCGGTTCGACGGTCGAAACGGGGACGACCTGGGTGCGCATGATCCCGGTCGATACGTCCAGCGGCTTCGTGCGCATGGAACTCGGCTTCACGGGCGGCCAGTTGAGCCGCATGGTGTTCTTCGACAACCTCGAGCAGACGACGCTCGTGGCGCTGTATGACGTCACGACCAACGAACCGATCGACTCGGCGCGCTTCGTGTTCTCGGTACCCGGCGACGCCGATCTCGTCGGGATTCCGGCGGTTGCAGACGCGACACCCTGATGCTGCCATTGCAGCACGTGACCTTGTGGCGAACGCTCAGCAGCCTGTTGCTGCTGGCCGTCCTGCTGGCCGCGTTGACGCCGACCTTCTGGTTCGACAGCAAGACTCATGCGCTGGTCTGGTTCGAAAACGCCGACAAGTGGCTGCACGCCATTACTTTCACGGGCCTCACGATCTGGTTCACCGGCCTGTTCGCGCGGCGCTCGTACTGGGTCATCATCGCCGGGCTCACCGCGTTCGGCATGCTGGTGGAAGCTTGCCAGCTGCTGGTCAGCTACCGCATCGCGGACTGGGTCGACATCGGTGCCAACTCGATCGGTATAATCATCGGCCTGGCAGTCGCGGCGGGCGGCCTCGGCGGTTGGGGCCTGCGCTTTGAAGACTGGTATTCGAGACGAATCCGGCATTGACAGATCTTTTCGCTTCCGCAGCATCCGCCGGCGACGATCGTCCGCTGGCGGACCGCATGCGGCCGGCATCGCTGCAGGAGTTTTCGGGCCAGCGCCATCTGCTCGAAGAGGGTAAACCGCTTTGGCGCGCGATCCGGCAGGGGCGTGCGCACTCGATGATCTTCTGGGGACCGCCCGGCACCGGCAAGACGACGCTGGCGCGCATGATGGCGACGACGACAGATTCGCATTTCATTGCGCTGTCTGCGGTCATGGCGGGCGTCAAGGACATCCGCAGTGCCGTCGCAGAAGCCGAGCAGCACCGGCAGATGCGCAATCGCGGCACGGTGCTGTTTCTCGACGAGGTTCACCGCTTCAACAAGTCGCAACAGGACGCATTCCTGCCTTTCGTCGAGGACGGCACGCTGACATTCATCGGCGCGACGACCGAGAACCCGTCGTTCGAACTCAACAATGCCCTGCTGTCGCGCGCGCGCGTCTACGTGCTGAAGGCGCTGACCGAGGTGGACCTGCTGGCAGTGCTGCGGCGGGCGCTGGATGACGTGGAGCGGGGCCTCGGCGGCCGCTTCCGTGTCGGCGACGACGCGCTCGCAGCGATTGCCGCCGCCGCCGACGGCGATGCGCGGCGCGCGCTGAATCTGCTCGAACTGGCGGCCGACCTGGCCGGCGACGGCGTCATTTCGGATGACATCGTGGCCGAGGTGGCCTCCGGCAGCCGGCGCCGCTTCGACAAGCAGGGCGAATACTTCTACGACCAGATCTCGGCGTTGCACAAGTCCATCCGCGGTACCGACCCCGATGCCTCGCTGTACTGGCTCGCGCGCATGCTCGACGGTGGCTGCGACCCGCTGTACATTGCGCGCCGCCTCATCCGCGTCGCGTCGGAAGACATCGGCAACGCGGATCCGCGCGCGCTGCAGGTGACCCTCGACGCCTGGCAGGTCTATGAACGCCTCGGCAGCCCGGAGGGCGAACTCGCAATCGGTCACGCGGTCGCTTACCTCGCCTGCGCACCGAAGAGCAATGCGGTCTACAAGGCCTTCAACGCCGCCATGGCCGACGCGCGCGACAAGGGCTCGCTCGAGGTGCCGATGCACCTGCGCAACGCGCCGACGAGGTTGATGAAGGATCTCGGTTACGGCGAGGGCTACCGCTACGCGCACGATGAACAAGGCGGCATCGCCGTCGGCGAAAGCTACTTCCCCGACGACATGAGCCCGGTGAAGTATTATCATCCCGTCCCTCGCGGGCTGGAGATCCGTATCGGGGAAAAGCTCGACGAGATCGCACGGCGCGCGCAGGACAGGAAACGACAGAAGAGTTAAATGCTGGATCCCAAGTTACTTCGCCAGTCGGCTGCCGACGTGGCGTCCAATCTCGCACGTCGCGGCTTCGAGTTCGATGCCGCCGCCTATCTCGCACTCGAGGAGCGCCGCAAGGCCCTGCAGGTGGAAACCGAGCAGCTGCAGAGCGAGCGCAATGCCAGTGCCAAGCGCATCGGCAAGGCCAAGGCGCAGGGCGAAGACATCGAGCCGTTGCTCGCGGCTGTCAAGGACCTCGGCGAGCGTCTCGAGGCTTGTGAGACGGCGCTGCAGGACGCGCTGGCCGAACTGCGCGAGCTCGAACTGGGGCTGCCCAACCTGCTCTCCGACGACGTGCCGACCGGCACGAGTGAAGACGACAACACCGAGGTTCGTCGCTGGGGCGAACCCGCGGAATTCGGTTTCGAAGCGCGCGATCACGTCGAGCTGGGCGAGGGCCTCGGCTTTCTCGACTTCGACGGGGCCAGCAAGATCTCGGGGGCGCGCTTCACCGTGATGAAAGGGCCGCTCGCGCGCCTGCAGCGCGCGTTGATCCAGTTCATGCTCGACACGCACACGGGCGAGCACGGCTACACCGAAACCTACGTGCCGTACCTCGTCAAGTCGCAGGCCCTGATCGGCACCGGCCAGCTGCCGAAATTCGAGGAGGACCAGTTCAAGACGACCGACGAGTCGCCTTATTACCTGATCCCGACGGCGGAGGTGCCGGTGACGAACCTGGCGGCCGATGTCATCTTCGACGCCGACGCGCTGCCTGTCCGATACGTGGCGCACACACCGTGTTTTCGCTCCGAGGCGGGGTCGCATGGCAGGGACACCCGCGGCATGATCCGGCAGCACCAGTTCGAAAAGGTCGAACTCGTGCAGTTCGTCGCGCCGGACGCCTCGATGGCCGCCCTCGAGGAATTGACCGGTCATGCCGAGACTGTCCTGCAGAAACTGCAACTGCCGTACCGCGTCGTGACGCTGTGTTCCGGCGATATCGGGTTCGGCTCGACCAAGACCTACGATATCGAGGTGTGGCTGCCGGGGCAGGGGCGCTATCGCGAGATTTCGTCGTGCAGCAACTACAACGACTTCCAGGCCCGCCGCATGAAGGCGCGGCGCCGTAATCCGGACACGGGCAAGCCCGAACTGATTCACACGCTCAACGGCTCCGGCGTGGCGGCGGGCCGTGCGCTGATCGCCGTGATGGAGAATTACCAGCAGGACGACGGCAGCATCCGCGTACCGGACGCCCTGCAGCCTTACATGGGTGGACTACGCGTCATCGAAGCAGGGTAGCTCCGCGGCAACGAAAAAGGGCCTCTTGCGAGGCCCTTTCCGTGTGCGTGTGCAAGGCCGGTCAGTCGCGGCTCATGAACAGTCGCAGGATGTACCAGAACATCATCGCTATCGAGGCGAACAGCGCCATCGACGCCGCGACGTACTTGTCCTCGGGATAGTGATGCATGATGTTCGACGTGTCATAGAGCACGGCGACCCCGGCAAACCCGATCATGCCGACCGAGAACCACGTGCCGAGGTTCCAGCCGAAGAGGAACGACGCGCCGATCAGCCCCAGCGCGATGAAGAACCCCCATACGAGGATCCCGCGGAGGAATGAGAAATCCTTCCGCGTGATCATCACCGTGGCGATGAGCGCGACGCAGCCGAACACCGTCACGCTCGCCGCGCTCCGGATCATCGTTCCGCTCTGGTCCATGAGGAGCGCCATAGCGAGCATCGGCACGAACATCAGTGCCCAGGCCACGACGAACACGGCGAATGCCGCGTACTGGGCCGGCCTGGACTCGAGGCGGTGCGCGAAGTGGCCGGCGCCCCAGCTCAATGCGATGAAGGCGATCAGGACCAGGCCCGGGCTGCCCAGCATCGGCTGCGCGATTGCCCACGCGACGCCCGACGAGAACAGGTAAGCCTCGATCGCGACGAGCGCGAGAATCGCGCCAACGACGTGCGCGTAGCATTTCCAGATGAATGCCGAGCGGTCTTCGACCGCCAGCGCGGAAACGGGTGCAACGGAATTCAGGTTGTCCTGCATTCGACATACTCCTGTCCAGACGAATTGGCCGATTCTATCACTAATCGGGCCGTGTTCCCGTGACGCGATCGTGGCTTTGTCACCACGGCAGGCGGTACCCCTCGGCATGCCAGAAACCGCCCGATTTCTCCACGTCCAGCTCGTCGATGCGCGCCAGCAGGCCGCGCGCCGATTCGTCGGGGGCGATGCCGTGATGGCCGGTCATGTCCGTCGCCACGAGGCCCGGGTGCAGCAGTGCAACCGCGATGCCGCGCGGCCGGAATTCGTGCATCAGGTTCTTGCCGATCATGTTGACGGCGGTCTTGGACGCGCGATAGCCCCAGTTGCCGCCGGAGCCGTTGTCGTCGATCGAGCCGACGCGACTCGTAATGATCGCGACCTTCGAGCCTTCGTGCAGGTTGTCGGCCAGCGCCTCGCAGACGCGCAGCGGCCCGAGGGCGTTGACGCGGTACTGCTCGAGCATGTCGTCGTAGTCGAGGCGGCCGAACCCGTCGCGCCGCAGGATGCCGGCGTTGTTGACCAGGATGTCGATGGGCTCTTCGCCGAGGGCTTGTTTGAGCGCCTTCACGGCGTCGGCGCTGCTGACGTCAATGCCGTCGATGACGCGAATGCCGAGCGCCTCGAGTTCGTTGCCCGGCTGCCGGCAGACGCCGATGACCGTGTCACCGCGCTCGCGGGCCTGCCGAACGAGTTCGAGGCCGATGCCGCGGTTGCAGCCGGTGACGAGGGTCGTGGTCATGACGGATTCCTCCTGGTTGAGTGGCGGAGAGGGTGGGATTCGAACCCACGAAGGGCTATCAACCCTTGCTGGTTTTCAAGACCAGTGCATTCAACCGCTCTGCCACCTCTCCGTGCCGGGTGGTCGCCTGGCGCGCGCCGGCGCATTGTGGCCGCTGGCAACGGCTGATTCAACTTTTTGGCCGGGCGGCTTGCCGCGATCGCGAACCTGCCGCAGGATCGACGGTCAGACCCCAAAGAGGGCCGGCCGCAGGACACTGAGAATGTTTCGAGAAAAAACGCTTAATCAATTAATTCTAATAGTATTAATCGTCCCGATGCTTGCGTCGGCCGAGACGCCGACGGACGCGGCCGGCTGGTTCCAGCACGCCCAGTCAGCCCGCCAGGCCGGCGAACTGGACGCGGCCTTCGAGGCCCTCGGCACGGCCGAAGAACTCGGCTTCGCGCCGCTGCGTGTGCTGTTCGAGCGGGCTCGCCTGCATACGCTGGTCAACGAGCCGGACAGGGCCGTTGCCGCCCTGCAGTCGATTGCCGACGCGGGATTCACGTCGGTTGGATTCATCGTCAACGACCCCATATTGGCTACACTTGGAGGGGATGCCGGCTACGAGCGGATCGTCGCCGCGATGTCGAGGCTGGCGTACCCCTGCGAGCACGACGAGGCGTTTCGCCAGTTCGACTTCTGGGTCGGCGAGTGGGACGTGCGCGGCCCCGGCGGAGCGCTGGCGGGCACGAATTCCATCCGCAAAGAGGAACGGGGCTGCGTGCTGATCGAGAAATGGACGAGCACCGCCGGCGGCACGGGCCACAGCATCAACTACGTCGACAAGACGACCGGCGAGTGGGTGCAAGTCTGGAACGCCGAGGGCGGCAGCCAGATCGACATCCGCGGCGGCATGACCGACGAGGGCATGCTGCTGGTGGGCACCTTGCATACGATCAGCAATGGGACGACCATTCCGTTCCGGGGGCTGTGGACACCGCTGCCGGACGGTCGCGTCAGGCAGTTCTTCGAGCAGTCGAATGACGGGGGCGAGACCTGGACGAGCTGGTTCGAGGGTTACTACACGAGGAAGAAATGAGGCAATCATCGTTACAACACGGCATTCCGGGCGGTAACCCGATCGCGAACGCGCTCGTGATCATCGTCGGCGCACTGGCGATCGGTGCGTCAATCGTGCTCGGCTTCGTCGCCTTCGTGGTCCTCGGTGCAATCCTGCTGGTCCTCGGCGCCGTCATAGGCCTGCGTGTCTGGTGGTTCAATCGCCGCTTGCGGCGCCAGGTGGACGACGCGCCGCCGCCTGCGCAGCGGGCAAGCGGTGACGTCATCGAAGGCGAATACCACGTGGTCAAGAACGACAAAAACCCGTAAAGTCGCCGGCATGCGAAAGTCTGAGTCCGATATCGAGCGCCGTCGCCGGCGGCGTCGCCGTCGTGTCACGGTCATCGTCATCTACACGGCGATCGCGATCGGCCTCGCATGGTTCTTCGAATCCCAGGCGACGACGACCGTCATTTTTGTCCGTCATGCCGAGAAAGCCGCGGCGCCCGCCGACGACCCGGGTCTGACCCCGGCAGGTCAGCGGCGCGTGGCGGAGCTGACCCGGCAACTGGTCGATGCCGACGTCGTGGCCGGCGTCGATGCCGTGTATGCGACGCCGTACCGGCGTACCGAGGAGACGGCCCGGCCGGTCGCCGAGGCGCTCGGCCTGCCGGTGCATTCCTACGACGCCGCCGACACCGAGGCGATCATGGAGTACATCGTCAAGGCGCACAAAGGCAAGATCATTCTCGTCGTCGGTCACAGCGACACGTTGCCCGCCCTGATCGGCAATATGGGCGCCAGCAAGAAGGTCCCGCCCATCGCCGAGGACGAGTACGACAACATCTACATCGTCTCGATCCCGTGGTTCGGCAAGACGAAGACGATCCGGCTGCGCTACGGCGAACCGTACCTGCCGTGATCGCGCAGTCGGAGATTCGCGTGGCAACGAAAGGGCGGGGCACTTACGATCTCAGCGCCGACGTCGAGGCCGCCGTGCGCGAATCGGGCGTCGATGCCGGCTTGTGCCATGTCTTCATCTGCCATACGAGCGCGTCCCTGATGCTCTGCGAAAACGCCGATCCGAGCGTCATGCGCGATCTCGAGGCCTTCATGGCGCGGCACGTGCCCGACGGCGACCCGCTGTTCACACACACCGCGGAGGGACCCGACGACATGCCCGCGCACGTGCGCAGTGTCCTGACGCAGTCGGACCTCAACATCCCCGTGCGCGGCGGCCGCTGCGCACTCGGCACCTGGCAGGGCGTCTATCTCTGGGAACACCGGCACGCCCCGCACTCGCGGCGCGTCATCGTGACGGTGCACGGCGACTAGCGGGCGCCCTTGCCGGCGGCACCCTCGCGCAGGGCCACGGCTTTCTCGATGAACTCCTGGTGGCGCCCGATGCGGACGTTGGCCAGTACGGCGTCCTTGATCTTGCGGTCCTGGTCGATCAGGTAGGTTGCGCGCGCGACCCCGACGCCGAACATGCCGTCTACGTCGTACTGCTTTATCACGGCCTTGTCCGGATCGCTGAGTAGCGTGAACGGCAGGCCGTGCTTGTCGCGGAACTTCCGGTGGCTCTCCACGTCTTGCGGACTCACACCGGCGACCCGCAGGCCGACGGCCTGGATGTCGTCGTGGATGTCGCGAATCGAGCAGGCCTCTTTCGTGCAGCCCGGCGTGAAATCTGCCGGGTAGAAATAGAGAATCAACGGGCCGTCCTGCAGCAGGTCAGACAGGCTTGTTTCATTGCCCTCGTCGTCGAGCAGTGCGAAATCGGGGGCCCTGGATCCGGGTTTTAGCATTGACGATCTCCGTTCAGTCGGATGGTGACTCGGCGAGCATGGCTTCCATGACGATGTAGCTCGGCTTGACCATGCCCAGCGCCGCGTAGGTCTGCTGTGCGCGCGAATTTTTCTCCTCGACGTAGAGCCGCAGGCCGACGACCTGCGGAGTCGAGCTTGCCACGGATTCTACATGCCGGTACAGCGCGCTGAATACGCCGTTGCGGCGCCAGTCGGGGTGTACGTAGACGCTCTGGATCCACCAGATCGTCCCGTTGCGCCAGTCGCTCCACTCGTAAGTCACCATGAGCTGGCCGATGACCTGGCCACCGTCCTCGGCGACCCAGTACCGTCCTTTCGCCGGGTCGGCGAGCAGGCCCTCGACACCGGGGCCGACGACAGCCGGGTCGAGCGACCGGCCCTCGGTCTCCTCGGCCATCGCCGAATTGTAAGCCGCGATCGTGCCGGCATCGCCCGGCACCGCGTTGCGAATCTCGAATTTCATGACATCGGTCACCCTGGCAAATCGTTCGCCGCGCGCGGCAGGCGGTCAGCCGCGTCGGCAAGGACAGCCCCGCCACGATAGCCTATTAAGGATTCACCGGACAAAAAGCTCGGTTTGTTCGTATGACTTTTGCGGGCCGATTCCGTATAACACGCGCTGTGAACCGCGTCTCAATGATATTCCTGGCCCTGCTGCTGGCGTCCGGGGGCGACCCGCAGGCCGCCGAACGCAAGCCGTTGTTCCGGGACCACGCGACCCTGAAGGCCGTCCTGACGGCGCCGATTTCGCAGGCCTACGCGCAGCGCGACTCGGAGGTCCGCCTGTACTTTCCCGGCCAGTGGACCTACCTCGATGGCGCGGGCAAGTCGCACCGCCTCGACGTCTCGATTCGAATTCGCGGCAATTTCCGCCGCGAATACTGCGAGTTGCCGCCGCTGCGGCTGAATTTCAAGAAAAAGCAGGTAAAAGGCACGCTGTTCGCGGGTCAGGACAAGCTGAAGCTGGTGGCGCCCTGCCAGCACGGCATCGAATCGCAGCAGCAGTTGCTGCTCGAGTACCTGGCTTACCGCAGCTTCGAAATCCTCACGGACCACAGCTTCGGCACGCGCCTGATCCGTCTCAGCTACGTCGACAGCGACGAGAAGCTTCAATCGTGGACGGATCTCGCGTTCGTCATCGAGGACGAGGGCGATATCGCAAAGCGCCTCGGCCTCGACAAGGCGCGCGTCGCCGAGAACCGCTTCGAGGATCTCGACCAGCCGTCCACGGCATTGGTCGAGTTGTTCCAGTTGCTGATCTCGAACCACGACTACTCGGTGTTGCAGGGGCCCAAAGGGGAGTATTGCTGCCACAACTCGGTGATCTACACGCGCGAGGAAGCCGCCGACAAGCGCATCCCGATTCCTTTCGACTTCGACATGTCCGGCATCGTCAATACGAGATACGCCGCCCCGCCATCGCACTTGCCGATTCGCCTCGTCCGCACGCGCTATTACCGCGGCCTGTGCCAGCCGCCGGCGGTCATGGAGGCGGCCGTCGCGCACGTCTTGTCGAAAAAGAGCGAGATTCTCGCTCTCTACGAGACGCATCTCGAACTCAGCCGCCTTTCGCGCAGCAAGACACTGACCTACGTGAAGAAGTTCTTCGCGATTCTCGAGGACAAGGCGCTGTTCAAGGAGCAGGTGCTCGACCGCTGTCGGGGCGCCGACCTTCTCGAGGAGATGATGGCCGAAGAGGCGGCAAAGTCCGGGGACTAGGGACCGGGGCCGGGTTCCCCCTGCTGCGCCTTCGCAGCGCGTTCCAGGGCCTTCGCGGCTTTGCGTTTCTTGCGCTCCCGCTTGCGGCGGACGATGTGCTGCGATTCGAGGCCGTCTCCGAAGGCGCACACGGCCAGTGCCGCGTAGCTGAAAAAGACGATCAGGACGACCGCAATCTCCAGCGACTTGACGCCCGCCGCAATGCCGACGCCGATCGACGCGAGGATGAACAGTGTGTCGAAGGTGTCGTTGAGAGCGCGTCGAAACCGTACGCCGGCGACGATGCCTGCGAGGCTGAACGCGAGGGCCAGGCTGTGCTGGACGACGGTTACGATGCCGGCTACCACGGCGGGCAGAACCAGCGTCGTCGTGTCGATCGAATGGTCGTAGACGCTGTCCGTGTGAATCGCCTTGTACACCCAGGAAACAGGCAGCATCAGCAGCAGCGTGGCGGACATCGCATACACCAGCGCGAGCGACTCGAGCAGCCAGGCGGGACCGCGTGCGAGCCGTGCCCGCGTGTTCTCCGTGACGATGTCCTCGATTTCCTCGTCGTCGGCGCTGAGCAGGGCTTCTTCGAGGTCGTACATGCTGGAAGTGCCGAAATCGGCGATTTCGCCAACACCCCCGACCGGCAGGTTGTCGGTGAATCCCGGGATCGTCTTGGCCGCGATTGCGACGACGATGCCGAGCACGAGGTAGTAGGCCGTAACCTTGAAGATCATCCTCACGAGGAGGCGGCGGTGCCGGGTGATCTCGGGGTCGGACAGCGGGTATTCACTCATGCCGCAACCATAGGTTTTATTACGAACTTTCGCAATTGCGGGCGCTGCTAGAATGGTCGGCGGTTTAAGGGAGAACCTGCCATGGGTAAGTCGAAAGCGACGCTGGCCGCGACCAGCCGGGAGATTCGCGAATTCGCGCAGGCGACGCGCCAGGACAGGTGCGAGGACATCGTCCTGGCGCCGGTCGATTTTTCGGAGCATTCGCGGGCGGCGCTCGTTCAGGCCGCGCGCTATGCCGGAATGATGGGCGCGGGCCTCGTCGCGTTGCACGTGGTGCACGATCCCGGCGAAATGCCGGGCTACTACTCGAAATTGATCAAGAAGAAGCGCGTGACGCGCATTCCCGATATCGCGGCAGACGCCTTCGACGCGTTCATGGACGAGGTCGTCAGCCGGTATCCGGATCTCGAATTGCTGGCAACCGCCGGCCGACTGATGGTCACGGGCCTGCCCGTAACGCGCATCCTCGAGACGGTCGAGCAAGTGCAGCCGGTCATGGTCGTGATGGGCAGCCAGGGGCGCACCGGGCTGAAGAACCTCGTCATCGGTTCGAAAGCCGCGCAAGTCGTGCAGCTGTGCCCGGTACCGGTGACAATCGTGAAGAAATCCTATGGTGGCGAAGGCCGCTAGGGTGAGCGCGCGCCCACAATTGTGGATGGTCCTGTTGCTTTGTGCGGCGGGGCCCGCGGCGGCGGCCGATGCGCTGGCGGGCGACGAAGTCGCGCGCATGGGCGTGCACCTGTTCGGCGGGCTGGCCCTGTTCCTGTTCGGCATCGACCTGATGACCGACGGACTGAAGTCGGTCGCGGGCGAGGGCATGCGGCAGTTACTCGCCCGCCTGACGTCGAATCGTTTCATGGGCGCCCTGACGGGCGCGTTCGTGACGGCCGTGATTCAGTCGTCGTCGGTCACCACCGTCCTGGTCGTCGGGTTTACGACGGCTGGCCTGATGTCCTTTGCGCAGTCGATCGGTGTCATCATGGGCGCGAACATCGGCACGACGATCACCGCGCAAATCGTCGCGTTCAAGGTCACCAAGGCCGCGCTGGGGATCATCGCAGTCGGCTTCGCCTTCCTGTTCCTCGGCAAGAAGAGCCGCCTGCGCCATTATGGCGAGGTGATCATGGGCCTCGGTCTCGTGTTCTTCGGCATGAGCATCATGAGTGACGCCATGGCGCCGCTGAGGTCGTACCAGCCGTTCCTCGACCTCATGGTCAGCATGGCGAACCCGTTCATCGGCATCCTGGTCGCCGCCATCTTCACGGCCCTGATACAGTCGTCGTCGGCGACCACGGCCATTGTCATCGTGCTCGCCGGGCAGGGGTTCATAACCTTGCCGGCCGGCATCGCACTCGCCTTCGGCGCCAACATCGGTACCTGCGTGACGGCGCTGCTCGCGGCGATCGGCAAGCCCCGGGAGGCGTTGCGCGCGGCAACGACGCACGTTTTCTTCAATGTCGCCGGCGTGCTGCTCTGGGTCGCCTTCATCGATGAACTGGCGGCCCTCGTCGCCATGATCTCGCCGGCGAGTCCCGACCTGGCGGGCACCGCACGCCTCGCTGCCGAAGCGCCGCGCCAGATCGCCAACGCACACACGATCTTCAACGTCGCCAACACGTTCATCTTCATCTGGCTGACGACGCTGATCGCGCGCCTG
>JBFGYM010000003.1:0-31058 GCA_041587435.1 Woeseiaceae bacterium | reverse complement strand
TGCAGCCCGGCGCCGCGCGTGCCGAGCCAGATGGCGCCGCGACCGTCGATCAGGAGTTTGCGAACGACGTTGCTGGCGATGCCGCTCTCTTTAGCGGGATCGTGGCGGTAGGCGCGAAAGTGCGAAGAGGTGCGGTCATGGCTGACGAGACCTCCGCCGTTCGTCGCGATCCACAGGCGCCCCTCGCCGTCCTCCTCGACGTCGAAGACGAAGTCGCTGCTCAGCGCATGGGGATTGCCGCGCTCCCGGTAGAAGGTTTGGAACTCGTAACCGTCGTAGCGATTGAGCCCGTTTTCGGTGGCAATCCACAGCATGCCCTTCGAGTCCTGCAGTACGTCGAGAACGGTGCTCTGCGAAAGTCCGTCTTCGAGGGTGAGTCGATCGAACCGGATCGGATGCTGGCCGCCCGTATCACCGTCGGCCAGGGCGGCCGGTGAACCGAGCAACACCAGCATGAAGGGAAGCAACGGGCGGAGAACAGCCGCTGTTGCGAACCGGCGCAATATCTCGGGCAACATCATGGGGTGCTCCTCGAAGTCATGGAGCACATTAGGCGCCAGCGGCGGCCGGAGTGCGGTGACGCCCGTGCGGCCGGGTCCCGGCAAAATGTGAAGCGGGTCACATAACGGGGGTGTTAAACAACCGGGCTCCGCAGCATTCAGTGCGCGGCGAAAAACGCGGCGAAGTCGGTCGCGGAGACGGCCTCGGAGACGAGGAATCCCTGGTACTCGGTGCACCCGATGCCGGCGATTCTCGCCAGCTGCTCGCGCGTTTCCACGCCCTCGGCGATGACGTCGAGATGCAGTTGCCGACCGAGCGTTGCCATCGCCGTCGCGATGGCTTCGTCCTGTTTGTCCTCTGCCATGCCGGCGACGTACGAGCGATCGATCTTGAGTGCGTCAATCGGCAGGTTCTTGAGGTAGCCGAGGGCGGCGTCGCCGGTCCCGAAGTCATCGATGGACAATCGCACGCCCAGTTCTTTCAGCGCGTGCAGCTGGCGGAGCGCGTCGGCATTGCCGGACAGGACGCCGCGCTCGCTGATCTCGAGTTCGAGTTGTGCAGGATGCAGGCGGTGCTTGCGGACGACGTCGGCAACGTACGGGGCAAAACCCACGCTGTTGAGCTGCGCACGCGCGATGTTCACGCACATGCGCGGCAACCGCAGCCCGCCGTCGTGCCATTCACGCAGCTGGCGACAGGCTTCGTCCAGCGCGAATTCGCCGGCACGCAGGATCAGTCCCGACTCCTCTGCGACCGGGATGAACTCATCCGGCGGTATGAAACTGCCGTCAGCCAGCTGCCACCGCAACAATGCTTCTGCCGCCTTGACTTCGCCGCTCAGGGTGTCCGATATCGGCTGGTAAGCGAGCGTCAGCGTGCCCTGGTCGAGCGCTTCGTGCAGCCTGTGTTCTATCGCCAGCTTGCGCGCCGCGGCGGCATCCGTTTCCGCACAAAAATAGCGGAACCCGCCGCCGCGACCTTGCGCGTCGCGCATGGCGTTGTCGGCGCGCTGCAACAACTGGTCGACGTTGGCGGCGTCCTGGGGGTAGACGGCAATCCCGACACAGGCGGACAGGTAGACGGTCTGGCCTTCGATCTGGATCGGGCGTGACAGTTCGTCGAGCAACTTCTCCTGGAATTCCTGCAACTCGCCCTGCCCGCCCGGGCAGGTCATCATCAGTGCGAACCGGAACTGATCGAGCGTCGCGGCAGCCGCCGTGCGCAATCCGGTGCCTTGGCGCTGCGAACGACCCGCCTCGCTGAGGCACTCGGCCAGGTTGCGGCCGAACTGGGTCAGCGCGAGATCGGCCTGTTCCTGGCCCATCGCCTCGATGACGAGCCGAAACCGCGTAAAGCCGATGACGAATACGGCCAGGTCGTTGCCGTCGCGATCCGCCGCAGCCATGCCGCGCTTCAGCAAATCCATGAATTTGGTCTTGTTGGGGAGGCCCGTGACCGGTTCGATCGACTGGTGACTGCGCAACAGGCTCCTGGCCGCTTCGGCCAGTTGCAGCGACTTCCCGAGCGACTCTTCGGTGTGCGCCAGGCGCGAACGAACATCGGCCGCTTGACAGGCGTTGGCCGCCCGCTTGCCGACCAGTCGCCAGTTGTACGGCTTGCGAACGATGTCGTAGAAATCCGCGTCGAGCAGCGCTGCGACGTCGCGCTCGCCGGGGCACAGTACGATGATCGGTGCCGTTACGTCCGCCGCTTCGGCCAGCACCGCATACAGCGGCATGCCGGTCGCGTCGCGCAAGGTCGCATCGACGACGATGACATCGGGCCGCAAGCTGCGCGCGATGTCGAGGCCTGTCGCCGGCTGCTCCGGGATTTCGACTCGCAGGCCCTCGCTGGTTAGCCAGCGCTTGCCCCACTTCTCGGCGTCCCTGTCCCGGCTCAGCAGCAGCACCTGAGTACGCGGGGCGGGTCGCTCCCGGTTGGAGGACTCGATCGGCCCCGACAGCCTTCGCAGCGTCTGCGTGAAGTCGATACGGTCGGCGGCGGCCGGCGCACCCCGGGTTCTGCGTCGGTCCTTCATGCGATCAACGTCCTCTTGTCGATACGGCCGTCCCGCTCGAGAAAATCGACGATCTCCTCGCTCGTCAGGGGAACCGAATACAGGTAGCCCTGCAGTTCGTCGCACCCTGCCTCACGCAGGAAGTCCGCCTGCGGCTCGGTCTCGACGCCCTCCGCCACGACGCGCATGCCGAGACCCCGGGCCATGCCGATCGCCGCCACGCAGGCTGCGCGATCACGTGCGTTCGATTCGATGCTCGCAACGAGCGACAGGTCGATCTTGATGGCGTCCAGCGGGCAGCGCGACAGGTCGGCAAGCGTGCAGGCCCCGGTTCCATAGTCGTCAAGCACGAGCCCTACGCCCAGCGCCTTGAGGGACCGAATGGTGTAGAAATTCTGCTGCGCGTCCCGCGCCACCATGTGCTCCTTGATTTCCAGCTCGAAGTCGGCGGGGTCGGTGCCGCTGTCCTCGAGCACCGCGGCGACGCGTGTCGCGAGTTCGGCACCCGCGAACTCCTGTCCCGACAGGTTGACCGAGACGCGCACCTCGTCGAAACCCCGCTGCCGCCAGGTGCCCAGTTCTTCGCAGGCCTTGCGCATGACCCAGTCGCCGATTTCCACAATCACGCCGGTGCGCTCCGCCGTGGTCACGATCCGGTGCGTCGACAAGGAGCCGAGCACGGTGTCGGGCCAGCGGAGCAGGGCCTCCGCGGACCGTGGCGTTGCGCTTGTCGCCGACACGACAGGAAGGAACCTGAGTTCGTAGGCGTCGCGCGCCAGCGCGGTCCGGAGATCAGCCGCGATGTCCTGTCGCTGCAGGCTGCGCAGGCGTACCGTGCCCGAGTGAAAACGGTATGAGGCGCCTCCTGAGTCACGCGCATCCGCCATCGCGGCCGACGCGTTGGCGAGCAGCGTCTCGGCATCCGTGCCGTCCTGCGGGAACAACGCGAGTCCGCCGCTGACGCGCGCGGTCGTGCTGCGCGTGCCGACCGTTACGGGTTGCTGCAGGCTCTCGATGAGGCGCCGCAGGACGGCCTCCGCGTCCTCGCCGGTCTCGATCTCGGGCAGGACGACGACGAATTGGCGAAAGTCGGTGCGCGCGAGCACCGAGTAACGTTCGTAGTCGATCGGGTCGTCGTCGTTCATGCCGCGCAGCTGTCCGCCCAGTCGCGCCGCGAGCCTGGTCAGCAGCTCGTCCTCCCGCCCGGCGCCCGGCACGCCGAGGTTCGGCTCCTGCGGCTCGATGAACAGTGACAGTACCGCGGCGCGACCTTCCTTGAGCCGCTGGGTGACGGCGATCTTCTCGAGTTCCTCGAGCAGGCAGGCGCGGCTCGGCAAGCCCGTGCCGTGGTCTACCAGGTCCATGCGGCCGCGATCCACGTCGAGAGGCGCCGTCGTTGCCCGCTCGCGCGCGACGACCAGCACCCGGTTGCGGCCCTGGGGCACGAAGACGAACTCGACGCCCCCTTGCCCGGTCTCGGTCTCGGCGCTGTGCGGGCTGCGATCCCGCAGGGCGCGCCGGATTCCTCGCTGCGCGATCGTGGCGGCGGGTTCGCCCCAGATGTCGTTGATGCTGAGGGCGGACGAGGCGCCGGCGAGGAGCGGCTCCGGTCCCTCCGCGATATCGATGACCTCGCCATCGCGGTTCGCCGTCAACAAGACGTTGAGCGACGTCGCGCGCGCGTCGGTCCGGCCTGTCGAATCTTGCCGCCCCATCCGTGGTTTTTTTGCGCCCGGTTAATTATCTACGGGCATTATAGGGGCGCTCCTAACCCCGCGAAATATCGCATGTTCAATACTGGGACCTGTGTCACAGGGGCCCACAGGCCCTGTGACCCAATGCCGCGGGGGCTTATTGGCCGGGTGCGTCGGGCGCCGTCAGATTGACGAGTTCGATCTCGAACAGCAGCGTGGCGTTCGGCGGCACGGGCGGCTTGCCGCGTGCGCCGTAGCCGAGCTCGGGCGCGATCCGCAGCTCGCGTTTCTCGCCGATCAGCATGCAGGTCACGCCGAGGTCCCAACCCGCGATGACCTGCCCGGCATCGAGCTGGAACTGGAACGGCTGCACGCCGCCCGACGACCAGATCTCCTGGCCGCGTCCGCCTTCCGCCGCCTCGTCGTACAGCCACAGCGTCGTGTGGACGTCGGCGTAGTCCTTGCTCTGTGCGGCTCGCCCGTGGCCTCGCTTGACGATCGTCGCAACCAGCCCGTCGTGGATCGCAACAACGCCGTTCTCGTCGGGCTTCGGGCAGCCCGCGGTCGGTTCGGCGGGTGCTTGATCGGCGCCGCCGCAGGCGGCGGCCAGCAAGGCGACGGCGAGTGCCGCCGGGATCAGGCGTTGACTCATTCGGCAGCGTCCTCGAAGTCCAGGGAGGCGGAGTTGATGCAGTATCGCAGACCCGTCGGCTGCGGACCATCTTCGAAGACGTGGCCGAGGTGCGCGTCGCACGCGGCACAGACGACCTCGACCCGCACCATGCCGTGCGAGGCATCGCGCTTCGTCTTCACGGCGTCGCCCGCCAGCGGCAGCCAGAAGCTCGGCCAGCCCGAGCCCGAGTTGTACTTCTGCTGCGAGCTGAACAACGGCGTATCGCAGCACACGCAGCGGTAGGTGCCGTCCGCCTTGTGATCGACGTACTTGCCCGTGAACGGCCTTTCGGTTGCGGAACACTGGGTGACACGGTACTGCTCGTCGCTGAGCTTCGCACGCAGTGCGTCGTCATTCGGTTTTGTCACGGTCACCTCCGGGCGCCAGGTCGAGCAACAGCCTGTTCATACGGTGCACGTAAGCGGCCGGGTTGTCGAGCTGCGACCCCTCCGCCAGCAGCGCATGGTCGAGCACGATATGCGACAGCTCGCCGAAGCGCGTGCCGTCCGTCTCGGCCGACAGGCGGCTGACAAGGGGGTGGCTGACGTTGATCTCGAGAATCGGCTTCGACTCGGGAAGCGGCTGGCCGCTGGCCTCGAGCATGCGCCGCAGCTGCGGGCTCAGGTCGTTTTCCCCTGCCACGACGCAGGCGGGCGAGTCGACGAGCCGCTGGCTGACGTTGACCGCCTCGACGCGATCCCTTAGCGCCTGCCTGATCTTCTTCAGGAGCGGCTCGTGTTCCTCGTTCATGGCCTCCTGGCTCGCCGCATCCGCGCTGTCCGGCAGGTCGAGCCCGGACCGGCCGACATCGACGAGCTTCCTGCCGTCGTACTCGGGCAGCGCATCGACGAGCCAGGGATCGATTCGGTCCGTCAGCAGCAGCACTTCGAAGCCGCGTTCGCGCAGCTGCTCGAGATGCGGGCTGGCCAGGGCCGTCGCGTGGTTTTCCGCGAGCAGGTAGTAAATCGCGTCCTGGCCATCCTTCATGCGGCCAACGTAATCATCGAGCGACTGGTCCTGTGCATCGCTGCCCGTGTGCGTCGAGGCGAAGCGCAGCAGTTTCGCGAGCTTGTCGCGGTTGCCGAAGTCCTCGATGACACCTTCCTTGAGGACCTGGCCGAACTGACTCCAGAACGCGGCGTAATCCTCGCCGCCCGCCAGCTTGCCGAGCATGTCGAGCACGCGCTTCGTCAGCGCGCTGCGCATGGCCGCGAGCTTCGGATTCTGCTGCAGCAGTTCGCGCGAGACGTTAAGCGGCAGATCGGACGAGTCGACGACCCCCTTGACGAAGCGCAGGTACAGCGGCAGGAACTGCTCGGCATCGTCCATGATGAATACGCGCTGGACATAGAGCTTGAGCCCGCGCGGCGCCTCGCGGTTCCATAGATCGAAAGGCGCCGTCGACGGTATGTACAGGAGACTGGTGTACTCGCGCTTGCCCTCGACGCGGTTGTGGCTCCAGGTCAGGGGGTCCGCAAAATCGTGCGACAGGTGCTTGTAGAATTCGCGGTACTCCTCGTCGCTTACCTCCGACCGGGGGCGCGTCCACAACGCCGTCGCGGAGTTGACGACCTTCGTTTCTTCCTCGCCCGCCACGTGCAGCGACACCGGGAAACCGATGTGATCGGAGTACTTGCGGATCAGCGTTTCGATGCGCACCGCCTCGACGAATTCGCTTTCGTCGTCCTTGAGGTGCAGGGTCACGCGCGTGCCGCGCTCCTTGCGCTCGATGTCCTCGACCGTGAACTCGCCCTCGCCGTCCGACTCCCAGCGCACGGCCTGCTCGCCGCCAGCACGCTGCGTCTCGACCGTAACCCTGTCAGCAACGATGAACGCCGAGTAGAAGCCGACGCCGAACTGCCCGATGAGCCTGGCATCGTGCTGCTGGTCCCCGGTCATCCGCTCGAGGAACTCGGCCGTGCCCGAGCGCGCAATCGTCCCGAGGTTGTCGATCAGTTCCTCGCGCGACATGCCGATGCCGTTGTCGACGACGGCCAGCCGGCGCTTGTCCTTGTCGAGCTCTATGCGGATGGCCAGTTCGTCGTCGCCCAGCAGCTCGGGCTTGCCGAGCGCCTCGAAGCGCAGCTTGTCCGCCGCGTCGGATGCGTTCGAGATCAATTCCCGGAGGAAGATCTCCTTGTTGCTGTAAAGGGAGTGAATCATCAGCTTCAGGAGCTGACGAACCTCGGTCTGGAAGCCGAGGGTTTCCTTTCGTTCGGCCACGCGCTAGGTCTCCTGCCCAAAGGCAGTCTCAATGAGGCCCCGAGGCCCGGATTTCAACCCCGTGACCGGTACCGGAAAGCGGGTTTAGGCGGCCTGCGCGACGCGCGCGGGCCGGCCCGTCACGCTGCGATAGAGAAGAACCACGAACAACAGGGTCGAGGTCGCCAGTGCAATGGGCGGGTGCGACAGGGCGAGCGCGACGGCGGCTGCCGCGACGGCCAGTACCATTGTGGCGGACAGCGCCTTGAGCAGGGTCCTGCGCAGCCGCTCCCAGACTAGCCCGAGCGCACCGTACAGGTCGTCGAGGTCATCGAGGTGTTGAAGCAGGCATTCCATGTCAAACGCTATCGCACGATTGTGAGCAGCGGCCCTGAGCATTCCGCATCGTGGCTCTGCGCGTCCGCCTCGTGCAATGCGGCGTTGTTGCTTTCCTTGGCATGCGCAATCGCACGGTGGAAGAGCTCCCAGCGCTGGCGTGCGAACTCGTTCTTGAGCGATTCGATCGGAGATTCCGTTTTCTCGAGCTTGTTTGACATACTTCTGATGGCTGGCTGGTGTTCGTGAATCCGACTATAGGACCGCCGTCGCGCGTAGGCTGTGAGGCCGGTCACAGCTTGTCCGACAAACGCGCGCAACGGGCGGAAAATGCTCAGAAACCAGACGCAGTTCCGGCTCTTATGTGAACGCAATTCACAGTCCCTGGCGCGCACTTCTCTTTATGCCGTGCAAACGTAAAACGCCGGCGCATGGCCGGCGTTTTTCACTGCTGTCGGAATTCGTTTACTCCTGGTCGTCGCTGGACTCCTTTGCCCAATTACGGCGCACCTGGTCGGTCCAGTCGCGATAACCTTTCCACGAATAAAGAGACGGGTCGATACCGGCGCGGCGACCGCGCGGTGTCGGTGCCTTCGAGATCCACCGACGATACTGTTTCCAGCCGTCGGCGTCGTTTGCCGCGGCGGCACTGCGCGTGAGCGCTGCGTCGTCCGCTTTCGAATCCTGCCCGGCATCCGTACCGAAGCCCGATTCCCATTTCATGCGTTTGCTTTCCGGCATGGGCTTGCCCTTCAGTCCTTTGAGCAAATGTTAAATGTGGCGTATGCGGAATCACAGGAACTGCATCACAGAGCGGAGCGGCAGTTTTTTATTTATGAACAAAGAGTTAACTGTTGTTTTTACTTAATCACGTAGCACGGGTCGTAGCGGTCGCGGGAGATCTTCATGCGGTGCTGGGCGACGAAGGCGGCCAGCAGTTCGTCCAGCAGACCCATGATGCGCGCCGAACCGTCGATCTCGAACGGGCCGTCCCGCTCGATCATCTCGGCCGTGTCCTCGCGCACGTTGCCCGACACGATGCCCGAGAAGACGCGCCTCAGGTTGGCAGCCAGCCGATGCTTTGGCAGATCATCGCTGATCTCGAGTTCCCGCATCGATTCGTGGGTGGCAACGAAGGGCTTCTGGAACTGCTCGAGGATCGTCAGGCGCCAGTTGAAGTAGAACGCGTCGTTGTGTTTCTTGCGAAACGCGAGCACGTCGCGCAGCCCCTGCTTCATGCGGCGCGCCACCGTGTCCGGGTCGTCGATGATGATCTCGTAGCGCCCCTGGGCCTCGGGACCGAGCGTCGCCGCAACGAACTCGTCGATCTTGCGGAAATAGGACGCCGACGATGCCGGGCCCGTCATGATCAGCGGGAACGGTTGCTGCGTGTTGTCGGGATGCAGTAACACGCCGAGCAGGAACAGGATTTCTTCCGCCGTGCCGACGCCGCCCGGGAAGACGATGATGCCGTGGCCGGTGCGCACGAACGCCTCGAGCCGCTTTTCCATGTCCGGCATGATGACGAGCGAGTTGACGATCGGGTTCGGCGACTCGGCCGCGATGATGCCGGGCTCGGTGATGCCGACATAGCGGCCGCCCCGGATGCGCTGTTTCGCGTGCCCGATGGTTGCGCCCTTCATCGGCCCTTTCATCGCGCCGGGGCCGCAGCCCGTGCAGACGTTGAGGCCCCGCAGGCCGAGCTCGTAGCCGACCCGTTTCGAATAATCGTATTCTTCCCGGCTGATCGCGTGGCCGCCCCAGCAGACGACGAGATTGACCTTCGCCGGCAGGGTCAGCAGGCGCGCATTGCGCACGATGTGGAACACGGCGTTGGTGATGCCGTCGCTCGTGTCGAGGTCGAAGCGGCCGCTGTCGACGATCTCGTTGCGCGTGAACACGATGTCGCGCAGCACGGCCGAGAGCAGCTCGCGCGTACCCCGGATCATCTTGCCGTCGACGAACGCCTCGAGCGGCGCGTTCTTCAGGGTGACCTTGAGGCCGCGGTCCTGGCGGATGAAGCCGACCTCGAAGTCCCGGAACGTCTCGAGCAGGGCGCGGGCGTCGTCGGTATGGCTGTCGGCGTTGAGCACGGCGAGCATGCAGCGGCGCAGCAGCGGGTAGAGGCCGCCGGTGCCGCTCGACTGCAGCTGGTCGACTTCGAACTGCGACAGGATTTCGAGGCTGCCCTCGGGCCACACCTCGGCATCAACGAATTGAGCGGCCATTCAGGGACGTATTTCGATCGGCGTGTCGTCGCCGGTCATGAGCCAGATATCGATCATGTCGGAATTGGACACGGCGACGCAGCCGTTGGTCCAGTCCCGCGTCCGGTAATAGGCCTCGGAGCGCGTCGGCTCGTTCGGCTGGCCGTGAATCATGATGGCGCCGCCCGGCTCGACGCCACGCTCGGCGGCCTCCCGGCGGTCCTCGGCATTCGGGTAGGAGATGTGAATGGACAGGAAGAAGTCGCTGTCGGGGTTGCGTCGGTCCAGCAGGTAGCGTCCTTCCGGCGTTCTGAGGTCGCCCTCCTGCTTCTTGTCACCGACGGGCACCATGCCGAGCGCGATGCGAAACGTCCGCAAGATCTTTCCGTCCTGCATGAGGTACAGCTTGCGCGCGGCCTTCTCGATAACGACAAAGTCCGCCACGGGGAACTCGCCGGCCTGGATCAGGCCCGGTACCAGCAACACGCAGCATGCCAAAACGGTCTTCTTCATTGGTGTTAGCCTAGCAAAACTCGTTGACCGCAAAAAAGAGCCACTTCACAGGTTGCGCCCGACAATCCAGCCGATCGCGAAGCCGATGCCGCCCGCCACGAGCGTATAGGCGGGCAGGTAGCGAAACACGCGGTGCGGGGATTCCGCAGCGCCGAACATGTCGTTCAGGTTGATCGAGTACGCATAGTGCAGGTACGCGGCGAGCCCGAGTGCCGGGATCGCGAAGCCCAGCGTGCCGAGCGGCATGCGCATGCCGTTGCCCGACCAGCGCCCGGCTCCGCGGCGCAGCGTCACCACGCTCAACGCCAGCAGCACGGCCAGCGGCAGCAGGTTACGCAGCACCCACGGGCCGCCGTTCTGCACCTCGGAAAACCACAACGCAGCCGCGAGACACACGAGCGCGACCGGCAAGAGGCGCACCAGCATGTACTTGCCCGCGGCCTGCATCAGTCGCTGTCCGCATCCGTCAGCACCGGGATCCGGACTTTTGTCCCGGGCAACACCTGGTGCATGTCCAGCGCCGGGTTGTACTGGCGAAACAGCCAGACCGGGACCTTGTACTGGCGCAGAGCGACGATCCAGATCGACTCGCCGCGCCTTATCGTGTGATCGACGACGTCAGTGATGACGTGCTGCCGGAAAAACCCGTCCTGTTGCGCCCGCTGGTACGCGATGCGGCGTTCCTCGAACGTCTTCGCGTCGACCGTCGCGAAGTCGAGGCGGATGCGCTGCCCGACGACGACCGGCGCCCGGAACGCGAGCCGGTTCAGGTCGCGCAGCCGCTGCGTCTTGATCTCGAGCCAGTCGCCGTAATGGCCCAGCGTCTCGAGGGGCTGCACCTCGATCGTGCCGTCGTCCGCGACGCTGTAGTCGCTGGGGTCGGACAGCAGCGCCGTCTGGATAGTTGCGGACATCGACGCTGCCAGGTCGCCGGCCAGGGTCGCGGGCGTCATCTCCTGCACCTCCGTCTGCTGCTCCGCCGCCGCGATGCCGGCGATGACGGCTTCCTCGACGGCCGCGGGTTGCGCCGGCTCCGGTGCGAGCGGCAGCGGACCGGCCGCCGGCAGCCGCAGTCGCTGCCCGGCCCGGATGCGGTGGCTGCTGCCGAGCTGGTTCAACGCCACGAGCGTCGAGACCCGCGTGTCGTAGCTGGCCGCGATCTCGGACAAGGTATCGCCGCGCACCACCGTATGGAACATGTCGGGCAGCTGTTTATCGGAGGTTGCCGACGCCGGAAGACTGGCCACGAGGGTCTCGAGCGGATCGATGGTCGCAGCGGTCGGGATTCGCAGCCTGTAGCCTCGCGGCAGGTGCTTGCTGCCCTGCCAGATCGTCGCCTGCAGGCCGGGGTTGTGCCGGGCGATTTCGCCCGGCGGCAGGTTGAGAGCCTCGCCGAGCCCCTTCGCGGACACGTAGGTCGGGAGTTCGACCACCGCGTAGGCGGTCGGCGGCTCGGGAACGATCCCCGGGAAGTACCGCTCGACGTTGCGGTCGACTTCGCGTGCCGCGAGGAACGCAACGTAGAAGTTGCGTGACGCGAAACCGAACGTCCGCCCGTTGTAGTTACGCAGGATGTCGACGTAGGCGGTGTCCCCGTAGCGGCGCATCGCACGCCGCACGCCGGCGAGGCCGTGATTGTAGGCCGTGATCGCCATCGGCCAGTTACCGGTCAGCGAATAATTGTAGGCCAGCAGCTGCCCGGCCGCCCGCGTCGCGGCGAACGGGTCGTTGCGCTCGTCGACGACGTGATCGACCCGCATGAAGCGGCGACCCGTGCTGCGCGTGAAC
This sequence comes from Woeseiaceae bacterium, assembly GCA_041587435.1. Classification (GTDB taxonomy): domain Bacteria; phylum Pseudomonadota; class Gammaproteobacteria; order Steroidobacterales; family Woeseiaceae; genus UBA1847. Next base: position 19,127 of record JBFGYM010000003.1, on the reverse strand, counting down.
TGCCAGATGCCCGACGCGCCGACGTGCGAGCGTGCGTCCGGGTTGTACGACGATTCGACGTGCGGCAGCGCCGCGAGGTCGGTCGGCACCCCGAGTGCCGCGAATTGCTCGTTGACGTAGTCGCGCCAGCGGCCCGCGCGCTCGAGGCCGCGCGCGAAGCGCTCGCGCAGTCCCTGCTGATAGCGGATGCGGTTGACGGCCGCATTGAGCGTCTCGTTGCTGACGTCCTCCGGCCAGAGCGCGAGGATGCGCGCCTCCTCCGCAGCGAGATTGTCGCGCCGGCCGCTCGCCAGCTTGCGCAGCACGGCCTGGATCTCCTTGCGCTTCGCCGCGACGCGCCGGTTGCGCTCGCGGCGCGACGTCTTCTCCGGAATATCGAGCCGCGCGTACACGACGCCGAGGTGGCGGTTGTCGTGCAGGACCCCCTCGTCCGTCGAGTACTCGGTGAAGATCGATACCCAGAAGTCGACGTCGGGCTGCAATTCGGCCGGCAGCGGAAACAAATCCTCGGCCGCGACGGTCTTTGCAAGGAGTACCGCGATGCAGACGAATAGAAGGCGCAGGCTTGTCATTTGAAATAATTCGGGTTTCAATCGCAAAGTATTGAACAGATCACGGAATCTCCACGCATTTTGCCGTATTTTGAGCAAGTTATGAGCGTTTTTTGCCGCCAAATCGACCCCTGGGCCCGGCTCGCCCGCGCGCTGGCCGTCGCCTGCCTGTTGTCGGCCGCCGGGCTCGCCGGTGCCGGCGAGACGGCCGTCGAGCCGTCCGGCAGCGGCGTCGACCTCATTCAGGATACGACCGGCGACGGCGACGCCCGTTCCAGCGAAACATCGGCCGCTGCCGAAGAGCTCGTCGAGGCCGTACCGGCGCACCCGCACGACGTGCCGCTGGCCGATGCCGTGACGACGGCCGCAGGGCAGGCGCGTACGCTCAGCCTGCTCGGCGAGGAAATTGCGCCGGGCTCGGCAAAGCGGCTGTCCTGGTCCGCCACCGAGCTGTTCGAGGGCGTGCCCGTCTCGACGCCGGTACTCGTCGTCAACGGCGCCATCGCCGGCCCGTCGCTGTGCCTGACCGCCGCCGTGCACGGCGATGAGCTGAACGGCATCGAGATCGTGCGCCGCGTGCTGCACGACATCGACCCGAACAAGCTGTCCGGCTCGGTCATCGGCGTGCCGATCGTCAACGTGCAGGGCTTCAGGCGCGGCTCACGTTACCTGCCCGACCGCCGCGACCTCAACCGCTACTTTCCCGGCAACCCGAACGGCAGCGCCGCGGCGCGCATCGCACACGCGCTGTTCAAGGACGTCATCGCCCATTGCGACGCCCTCGTCGACCTGCACACGGGTTCGTTCGAACGCGCCAACCTGCCACAGATACGCGCCGACCTGCGCAACCCGGACGTCGTCACGCTGACGCTGGGCTTCGGATCGATGGTGGTGCTGCACAGCGAACCGACCGTGGGCACACTGCGGCACGCCGCGACGATGGCCGGCATCCCGGCCGTGACGGTCGAGGCCGGCGGTCCGTCACAGCTCGAACTCGCCGAGGTGAAGCACGGGGTCAAGGGCATCGAGACCCTGTTGTCGACGCTCGGCATGGTCAAGAGACGCAGCTTCTGGGGCGACCCCGAGCCGGTCTACTACCGCTCCACGTGGGTCCGCGCCGACAACGGCGGCATCCTGCTCTCCGACGTCAGCCTCGGCAGCACGGTGCGCAAGGGCGACCTGCTCGGCACGATCACCGACCCGATGAGCAACGCACGCAGCGAGCTGCGCGCGCCCTACTCGGGCCGCATCATCGGCATGGCCCGCAACCAGGTCGTGATGCCGGGCTTCGCCGCGTTTCACGTCGGCATCCAGGCCGAGGTCGTGACGCAGGAGGCGGCCCCCGCGAGCGAGGACGCACCCCCGACCGGTGGTTACGTGGACGGCATGTCCGAGTAGAATCGTCCCGACCCCCTGACAGCAAGAGCGCATGAGCGACCGCAAACCCCTGTCCAGCTACTGGGCGCCGCGTTATTGGCCCGTGTGGATCGGCATGGGGCTGTTGCGTGTGGTTTGCCTGCTGCCGCACCGCGCGGCGCTGGCCGTCGGTCGCACGATCGGCCGGCTGGGCCACGCGCTCGCCGGTTCGCGCCGGGCGGTCGCTCGCCGCAACATCGAGCTGTGCTTTCCCGAGTTGAGCCCGGCCGAACGCGACGCGCTCGCGTTCGAGCACTTCAAGGCGCTCGGCATGTCGCTGATCGAAATGGGCATCGGGCGCTGGGCGAGCACGCGGCACATGCAGTCGATCTCGACGATCGTCGGGCTCGATAACGTTGGCGCGGCGCTCGCCACCGGCCGGGGCGTCATCCTGCTGAGCGCCCACTTCACGACCCTGGAGGCCATGGGCCGCGCGCTGGCCGTCGAGATCCCGCCGTTCGACGCCGTGTTCCGCAAGAACCGCAGCGAGTTCCTGACCGAGTTACAGCGCAGCGGCCGCGAGGTGTCAGCCGGCGCGACGATCGAGAAACGCGACATCAAGCAAATGGTGCGTGCGCTGCGCGACGGGCGCGCCGTCTGGTACGCCCCGGACCAGAGCTACAACCGCAAAGGCTCGGAGGTCATCGAGTTCTTCGGCGTGCCGTCGATGCACACGACGGCGACGTCGACGCTGGCACGTCTCGGCGATGCGGTGGTCGTGCCTTACTTCCCGCGCCGGCTCGCCGACGGAACCTACGAACTGACGCTGCTGCCGGCGTTCGAGGATTTTCCGAGCGACGACCTCGCCGCCGACACGCGGCGCTACGTCGACGCGCTCGAGGCGCACATTCGCACCTGCCCGGAGCAGTACCTCTGGATTCACAAGAAGTTCAAGAACCTGCCCGAAGGCTATCCCGACTACTACGCCGACCTCGAGGCGCTGAAATAACCCTCGAGCAGCTGCTCCCAGTTCTCCGATCGGAAATGGAGGCGCGGGTCCAGCCCGACGATCTTCATCAGGGAGCGGTGCAGCCGGCTCAGCGTCTTCTGCTGCCACAGGCCCGGCGGCCGCAGGGCCCCCTTGTCGAAGTCCAGCATCCAGAGCAGACCGTCGACGTCGATCTGCAGGTTGTAGGCATTCATGTCGGCGTGATACACGCCCGCCGCGTGGAATTCGTGGATCGCGGCGCCGACGGATTGCCAGAACGCCTCGTCCGGGTCGTTGTCGGCGATGTACTGCGATAGCGGCACGATGTCGGGGATGCGGACCGTAATCAGGTCGGCCGTGTAGAAGGTGCCGCGCTGCACGTAACGCGCCGCAGCGGGACGCGGCACACGCAGGTTGTTCGAGGCAAGCTTGTCGAGCAGGCGCCACTCGCGGAACGACCGCGTCCTGTCGGCCCCGGAGAAGATGTAGCTGTCCGTGACGAACTTGCCGATGAGCCCGCCCCTTCGGTAGTGGCGCAAAACGAACTGACGCGGCACGTTACCGACGAACATCGTGTTGCCGCGACCGCCCGAGCGCAGCGAACCCGTCAACAGCTCCGAGTGCAGCCAGCCCTGCGCCGTGAAGCGCTCGTCCGATATCTGGTTGATGATGGACTTATCGTATAGGATGGCGCCGGTCGCGGTCTTCTCGACGGTTTCGGTCAACGGACCCGTACTCCATGCTCACCCAGTGCCCGGATATTGCCTGATTTGGCCCTGCAATCGAAGCCTGAGCGCCTCTGCGTTCTGCGTCTCTCCGCGATCGGCGACACCTGCCATGCCCTCGCGGTGATTCGCCGGCTCCAGGACAACTGGCCCGACACCGACATCACCTGGATCATCGGCAAGACCGAGGCCGAACTGATGGGCGACATCGACGACATCGACATCGTCGTGTTCGACAAGTCCCGTGGCCGCCGCGCCTACCGGGCAGTTCGGCACGGGCTGCGCGGTCGCCGGTTCGATGTCGCCCTGTGCATGCACGCCTCGATGCGCGCCAACCTGCTGGTGCGCTCCATACCGGCGCCGGTGCGGCTCGGCTTCGACCGCGCCCGTGCCCGCGATTTCCAATGGCTGTTTACGAATCAAAGTGTCGCGCCGGCACAGGGCGAACACGCGATGGACGCGATGATGGCGTTCGCGACCGCGATCGGCGCACGGGCCACGGACCTGCGCTGGGACATCCCGCTGGCCGAGGCCGACCGCGAGTTCGCGGCGCGCTTTACGGACGGCGACAGGCCGCTCGTCGTGATCAGTCCCTGCAGCAGCCAGCGCGCCCGCAACTACCGCAACTGGCGCGTGGAGCGCTACGCCGCCGTGATCGACCATCTCGTCGCGCGCCACGCGGCCCGCGTCGTGCTGACCGGGGGGCCCTCCGCGCTCGAGGCCGGGTACGGTGAGCGGCTCGCGGAGGGGGGCGCCGCCGAGAACCTCGTCGGCCGCACGACGCTCAAGCAACTCGCGGCGCTGCTCGCGGCGGCCGACCTCGTGATCTGCCCGGACTCCGGCCCGGCGCACATGGCCACGGCGCTCGGCACGGCCGTCGTCGGGCTGTACGCGACCTCGAACCCCGACCGCACGGGCCCCTACCTGTCGCGAAAATACACGATCAACCGATATCCGGACGCGATAAGCCGCTATCTTGGCAAAAACGTCGCTGATGTCCGCTGGGGGCAGCGGGTCCGACACGGCGACGCGATGGACCTGATCGAGGTGGATGACGTACTGCAGGCTATCGAGGTTTTCTTCGACGATCGTCGACGTTAAGCGCTGATCGAGCGTATTTTATCGAAAATACGTGCCGGCTCCAGCTTGCGCAGGCAGTCCAGGTGGCCCAGCGGGCACTCGCGCTGGAAACAGGGCCGGCAATCCAGGCTGATTTCGTGGATATCGCGACTTTTCGTGAGCGGTGGCGTGAATGTCGACGACGATGAACCGTAGATGCCATGGACGTGCGTGCCCACCGCGGCCGCGACGTGCATCAACCCGGAGTCGTTGGACACGGCCTGCTCGCACGCGGCCAGCAGGTCGATGACGTCCTCCAGCGAGGTGCGGCCGCAGAGGTTGCGCGCGGCGCTGCCCGCGGCGATCGCGTCGCCCGCAGCCGCGTCCCTCGACGACCCCAATACCCAGACGGCATAGCCGGCCGCGTCGAGGTCGGCGGCCAGGGCCGCAAAATACTCGATCGGCCAGCACTTGGCCGGACCGTACTCGGCGCCGGGCATCATCGCGATGGCCGGGCGCGGGTCCGCGATGCCGAGTTCGGCGATCACCCGTGTCTGGTTATCCTGCGACACCGTCAACGCAGGGTACGGTATGTCGTCGGGCAGGGCCTCGCCGCGCTCCAGCCCGAGCGCAACGAAACGCTTGACGGTCTGGTCGAGCACGCGCTTGTCGAAGGGACGCATGTCGTTGACGAGCCCGAAGCGCATCTCGCCGCGGAAACCCGTCCGCCGCGGAATTCTTGCCAGCCGCGGAATCAGCGCCGACTTGAACGAGCGCGGCAGCACGATGGCGCGGTCGTAGTTGCGGCCGCGCAGTTCGGCCGCGATGCGCCGGCGCTTCGCGAAGCCGAACTCGCCGTGGCCGGTCTCGGCGCCGATCCCCTCGCGGATCTCGGGCATGCGGCCGACGATCGGCAGCGACCACTCCGGTGCGAGTACGTCGAGCGCGCGCTCGGGGGCACGCTGGCGCAGGAGTTTGAACAGCGCCTGGGCCATGACCATGTCACCGACCCAGGACGGCCCGACGACTAGCGTTGCCGCGGTCCGCAAAGTTCGTCCAGGTAGGCCGGCACGCCGTCTTCGACGGGGCGGAATTCGACGTCGCACCCGGAGGCCCGCAGCTGCGTCAGGTCGGCCTGCGTGAAACTCTGGTACGCGCCCTCGAGGTGCCCGGGGAACGGGATGTAGCGGATCTTCCCCGTGCCGTGCCATTTGATGACCGCGTTGGCCACGTCATTGAAGCTCTGCGCCTTGCCCGTGCCCGCGTTGTAGATGCCCGAGACGCCGGGGTTGTCCAGGAACCACAGGTTGACGTTGCAGATGTCATCGACGAACACGAAGTCCCGCAGCTGCTCGCCGTTGCCGTAACCGCCGGAGCCCTCGAACAAGCGGGCCTCGCCCGTCTCCGCGACCTGGTTGCTGAAATGGTAGGCCACGCTCGCCATCGAGCCCTTGTGCTGCTCGCGCGGGCCGTAGACGTTGAAATAGCGCAGGCCGACGACCTGGCTGTCGGGATTCGCGGCGACACGTCGGACGTAGCGATCGAACTGCAGCTTCGAATAGCCGTAGACGTTGAGCGGCTTCTCGAACAACGGGTCCTCGACGAACTGCTTCGATCCGCCGTAAACGGCAGCCGACGAGGCATAGACGTACGGCGTGCCGCGTTCGAGGCAATGGTGCAGCAGCGCCTGCGAGTAGCCGTAGTTGTTCTTCATCATGTAACGCCCGTCCCACTCGGTGGTCGCCGAGCACGCGCCCTGGTGCAGGATGGCCGTCACGTCCCTCGCAAAACCGCGGTCGGAGCCGAGGCGCTCGAGGAAATCGTCCTTGTCGAGATAGTCGACGATCGGGAGGTCGGCAATGTTGACGAATTTGTGCCCGTCCCGCAGGTCGTCCACCACGACGATATCGTCGTGGCCGCGATCCACGAGCGCGCGGACGAGGTTACTGCCGATGAAGCCGGCGCCGCCGGTGACGATGTACATCTATTGGGCGTCGCCCAGCATGTGGTACTCCGCGCCGCAGTACGGGCACTTGGCCTCGCCGGTCTCCTCGACCGGGATGAAGACCTTCGGGTGCGAGTTCCACAGGTACATCCCGGGCATCGGGCAGCTCAGCGGCAGATCCGACGGCCGCACGCCGTAGCGGTTCTGGGCGTTGGCCGGAATCAGGTTCTGATCGACGGTGCCTGCTTTGGGTGCCACGTGCTTTCTGTTCCCGTAGGTTCGGCTGGACCGCGGATTATAAGCTCATGCCAGCCATGCGTCCCAGGTTTTGGCAACGAACTCGCGTTGCCCCGTGAATTCCTGCCGACCCACGAGCGGCGGCCGGTCGTCGAGCACGAGGTGATGGTAGCGCAGGCGATAGTCGCGGTAGGCATTCTGCAGCGCCTCGCCCGTCTCTCGCTCGATGCAATGCTCTGCGACGAGCGCGTCGAGCTGGCGAATGTTGTCGGAATAGAAAACGACGTCCGGGCGCTCGCCGGCGTCCTTGAGCACGAGGTACTGGACGAGGAACTCGATGTCGCCGATGCCGCCGTGCCCGTGCTTGAGATCGAAGTGCTCGTCGTCGCTGCGATCGAGTTCCTTGCGCATGCGCTGCCGCATCTCGATGACGTCGTCGCGCAGCCGATCGCGGCGCACGCGGTGCGTCAGCGTGTCGCGCCGGATGCGCTCGAATTCATCGGCAATTGCGGCGCTGCCCGCGACGGGTCGGGCACGCAGCAGCGCCTGGTGCTCCCAGGTCCAGGCGTTTTCTTCCTGGTAGCGCTCGAACGCCTCGGTGCTCGTGACCAGCAGGCCCTTGCCGCCCTCCGGCCTCAGGCGCATGTCGATCTCGTACAGTTGTCCCGTGCCCGTCTGGGTCGTCAGGAAATGCATCAGCCGCCGTACGAGGCGACTGAAGAAGAGGCTGTTGTCCAGCGGCCTGGCGCCGTCGGTCACCTGCTGCGTGCCGCAGGAGTCGTGCAGGAACACGATATCGAGATCGGAGCCGTAGGACAGCTCGAGGCCGCCGAGCTTGCCGTAGCCGATGATGCCGAAGCCGGCGTCGCGCACCACGCCATTGAGCGTATGGCGCGGTACGCCGTGGCGGCCGGTCAGTTCGGACCACGCGACCCGCAGCGCTTCCTCGAGCACCGTCTCCGCGAGCCAGGTGAGGCCGTCGCTGACTTTCATGATCGGCAGCTGACCGTTGAAGTCGGCGACGGCGATGCGAAACATCGTCGACCGCTGGAACTGGGCGATGAGCTGCATGCAGGACTCGGCGTCGCCGGTTGCGCCCTCGAGCCGCTGCGCGAGTTCCCGGGACAGGTCGGCACGCGTAACCGATTCCGAGTAGGTGCGCGGATCGAGCAGTTCGTCGAGCAGGACCGGGTAGCGGGCAATCTGCCCCGCGATGTAGCTGCTGCGCGCGCAGAGGTCCACGAGCCGCGCCAGCGCGCCCTGGTTCTCGTTGAGCAATGACAGGTACGCGCTGCGTCGCAAGATGCGCTCGACGATCGCCAGGGACCTCGTCAACGCGATACCGCGCCGTTTCGATTGTGCCACCTCGAGCAACAACTTCGGGATGAAGCGTTGCAGGCGCCCGCGCGAAACGGCGTCCACCTGGCGCGTTGCCGTGTCGCTCGCAAAGGCGACGAGCTTGCGCGCGATGCCCGCGGCGTCTTCGGCACCGCGTTCCTCGAGCAGCGCCGCCCATTCGTCGACCGACGCCTCCCGCTCCCACGCCTGCTCCACCGCGTCGGTGAACGGCGACTCGTCGCCGCCGCTGCGAAACGCCACGCGCTCGAACTGGGCGGCGACGACGTCACGGTGCCGATCGATGTCGCCCCGCAGGGCCGGCCAGTCCGCATAACCCATGGCCAGGCACAGGCGCGCCCGATCGACGTCACCCTCGGGCAGGTCGTGCGTCTGGCGGTCATGCATCGCCTGGATGAAGTTCTCGACCCGGCGCAGGAACCGGTACGCCTCGCGAAGCCCGGCGGCCCCGGCGGCGGTCAGGCCGCGCTCGTTGACGAGCAGCGGCAGCACCTCTTGCAGCCGCCGCGCCTGCATCTCCGGCTCGCTGCCGCCGCGCACGAGCTGCAGGGACTGCACGATGAACTCGGCCTCGCGGATGCCGCCCGGTCCCAGCTTGATGTTGTCCTGCAGTTCGCGCCGCTTGACTTCCTCCGCAATCATCGCGTGCATCTCGCGCAGCGACTCGAACACACCGTAATCGATGTAGCGGCGGTAGACGAAGGGCTGCACGAGGTTGCGGTAGAGGTCATCGACGACCGCCTCGCCGGGTGGCGGCCCGACGACCCGCGCCTTGATGTAGGCATAGCGCTCCCAGTCCCGGCCGTGCTGCAGCAGGTAGGACTCGAGTGCGCCAAAACTGACGACTGGCGGGCCGCTGTCGCCGAACGGCCTCAGGCGCGTGTCGATGCGAAACACGAAACCGTCAACGGTCGCCTCGTCCAGCAACGCGATGACCTGCCGCGACAGGCGGCCGAAATACTCCTGGGCACTCACTGTCCTGGGGCCGTCCGTCTCGCCGTCGTCGGGATACAGGAAGATAATGTCGATATCGGACGAGAAATTGAGTTCGTAGCCGCCGAGCTTGCCCATGCCGAGCACGACGAGCGGCACCCTGGTACCGGCATCGTTTCGTACGCAGCCGTAGCGCGCAGCGAGCGCCGCCTCGGCATGCCGCACGGCGACATCGAGCATGCGATCGGCGAGTGCCGACAGCGACGTCAGCGTCTCGTCGAGATCGGCAAGCCCGAAGATCTCGCGCCATAACACGTGCAGCATGTAGCGGTTGCGAAAGCGGCGCAGCGCGCGATTCGGGTCGTCGCTGTCGGCGACGAGCGTCGCGAGCCCGTCCAGCGACGGCGGCGCAACGAAATGCGCAACATGGCCGGCAAACCAGTCCTTCTCGCGCAGCAGGACACCGCCCGCGAACTCGCTGCACGCGACGAGGCGCGCCAGCCCGCGATGCTGCGTGCCGTCACCGAATCGTTCGAACCAGCGCTCGACCGGCGCACGCAGGGCCGCCGGCAGTGCCGCGATTTGATCGTCCATGGTTGGCAGTCTATCGAAAAACCCGAACGACTCCGGGATCTTCGAGCGAGTTTCGAGCGCTAGCCCGCCGTCGATTCCGCAAGGCCGGACAGCCCGCCGAGGACGTCTGCGAAGGCCACGGGCTTGCCGATGCCGTGACCCTGGGCAAAGTCGACGCCCAATTCTGCAATCAGCTTGCGCGATTCCTCGGTTTCGACGTATTCGGCGACGGTCTGGAGCTTCATCACCTTGGCGACCTGCGTAATCGCCGCCACCATGGACTCGGAGATCCGGTTGTCGGTGATGTCGCGGATAAAGCTGCCATCGATCTTGAGCATGTCGACGTTGAAATTCTTGAGGTAAGCGAACGAACTGAGGCCCGCCCCGAAGTCATCCAGCGAGATGCCGCAACCGAGTTCCCGCAGCCGGTCGATGAACGCCTGCGCTTTGACCAGGTTCGAGACGGCCGCCGATTCGGTTATCTCGAAACACAGGCACGAGGCCGGCAGGCCGCTGTGATCGATCTCCTCCTCGATGAATTCGAGGATCTCGTCGTCGCCGAGTGACTGCCCCGACAGGTTGATCGAGAACACGGCATCCTGACCGTTGACGAGATCGCGCACCTCCGCGAGGCGCGCGATGACCGTGGAGACGACCCACCGATCGACCTGCGGCATCATGCGATAACGCTCGGCTGCGGAAAACAGCGCCTTGGTGGAAACGGGCACCCCGTCCGTGTCGGCCATGCGCAGCAACACCTCGTAGCGTGCGCTGGGATCATCTCCCTTGAGGCTCGCTATCGGCTGGGCGAGCAGCTCGAAGCCCTTGCCGTCGAGCGCCTGCTGGATTTCAGACACGAGCTGCATGTCGTCATAGCGGCGAATAATGCTCTGGTTTTGCTCGTCGTAGATCTCGATGCGGTCGCGTCCATGATCCTTCGCCGATTCGCAGGCCATGCGCGCCGTCGTCAATGCGTGTCCATCGCTGCCCGAGGCGCGGCTGAATTCGGCGATGCCGATACTCACCGTAATCTGCAGGGACTTGTCGCCCTGCAGGTACCGGAGCGCCGAACTCTTGTCGCGCACTGAATGCGCATGCGCGAGAGCCGCATCCGTGTCGACATGCGTCAATAGCATGCAGAAATCGTCGCCGGCGAGGCGTGAGAGAACACCGCTTTTCGGCAGGTTTTCCTCGAGCATTCGCGAGAAGCGCAGGATGACCTCGTCACCGGCTTCGCGACCGAAAGTGTCGTTCAGTAGCTGCAGGTTGTCGAGGTCGAAGTAGATCAGCTGATGGGCGTCGCCCGCCGATTCCAGCGTCTTGTAGGATTCGTGCAGCTGGTTTTCGAAACCGGTGCGATTCATCAAACCGGTCATCGCGTCGAACGACCGCTCGATGACGTACTCGACCTTGCGAACGATGTGCGTCATGAAGCGGCGGTCGCGGCGCGTGAATTCGCTTCTGTCGACGCGGCCGAGCTGGGCGAGAATGCCTTCGACATTGCCCTGGCTGTCGAGCAGCGGGCTCAACAGCGCCTGGTACCCGTGTTCGGCCGCATCGCCCGACCCTTCCACAGCCGGTATCTGGAATACGACCGGCTTGCGCTGGCCCTCGAGACGAGGCAACAACTGGTCGATGAGGTAGCGGTCCAGCACCTTGCGATTGACGCCTTTCCAGGTCGAGTGCGTCGCACTGATGCGAATACGTTTGGAGGGAATCAGCAACACGCTGTAGTGAATACCGAGGAAGCGACCGGCCTGGCCGACGAGCTGCGCGAGGCTCGAGTGGCGTGTCTTCGCGCCGTGGATCTTCTCGTCGATCTCGTAGACGAGTTTCAGCTCTTGCTCGACCGACGCTGCCGCCCGGCCGGCGCGCTCGAGTTCCTGGCCGATCAGGAGGCTCTCGCCGATGACCTCGATCGCCGGCTCGAGGATGTTCTTCAGCGAATGGGGGTTGAAGGACGACGACTTGCCCGTGTTCTTCGAGAACAGGGCGACCAGCATGCCGAGGCGCTCATCTCCCGTGCCGTGCACGGGCAAAGCAATGACGGTTCGCCCGGAGGCGAGCGTCCTGCGCAGCACCTCGCCGTCATTGCCGAGCTCGGCCACCAGTTCGCCGGGCAGGTCCGCGACGAACGCGTCGATTTCGTAATCTTCGACGCCGTCCGAACTCCACAGGCACTCGCGTTCGAGATCGTAGAAACAAAACACCTCGGCGCGCGGAACGAGTGAATGCAGCAAGGCTTGCGCCTTGCCGATTTTTTTTCTGGCGTCCAGGCTGTGCAGGTCGGCGGTCACTTTGAGCGCGGGTGCCCCGGTCGGAGGAATCAGGGAATGAAGATGCCAGCCGCGCGCCGCGGCGGCTGTGACTCAGGTCTCGCTACGTCGTATTTCCGTTCCAACTCAGCAAATTACGGGCTTTTTTGACCAAATGGACACTTCGGGCGACGCCATCGCGGACGTCCCGGTTCACATGCCCGACAGCCACTCGTCGTCGGACCCCTCCTCGACGCCCTCGAACAGCGGCGTACTGAGGTAGCGCTCGCCCGTGTCCGGCAGCATCGCGAGGATGACCGAACCCTTCGGCGCTGCGTCGGCGACGTCGAGCGCCGTCGCGAGCGTCGCGCCCGCCGAGATGCCGGTGAAAATGCCCTCCCTGTGGGCAAGTTCCCGCGACACGGCGATGGCGCGGTCGTCCGTGACCGAGCGCAGCTCGTCGTAGACCTTGCGGTCGAGGACCTCCGGGATGAAGTCGGGCGTCCAGCCCTGGATCTTGTGCGGCTGCCATTCCTTGCCGGCGAGCAGGGACGCACCCGCGGGCTCGGTCGCGACGATCGTGACTTCGGGGCGCGCGGCCTTCAGCACCTGGCCCGCGCCCGTCATCGTGCCGCCCGTGCCGTAACCCGTGACCCAGTAATCCAGCCGGCGGCCCGCGAAGTCCCTGAGGATCTCCGGGCCGGTCGTGTGGCGGTGGTATTCCGGGTTCGCCGGGTTCTCGAACTGGCGCGCGAGAAACCAGCCGTATTTCTCGGCCAGCTCGGCAGCTTTGCGGACCATGCCCGTGCCGCGCTCGGCCGCGGGGGTCAGCACGACCTTGGCACCGAAGCCACGCATGATCTTGCGGCGTTCGATCGAGAACGAATCCGCCATGGTCGCGACAAACGGATGCCCCTTCGCCGCGCACACCATGGCCAGCGCAATTCCCGTGTTACCCGACGTCGCCTCGACGACGGTCTGGCCCGGCTTCAGCGTGCCCTTCTGCTCGGCATCGTTGATGATCGCGAACGCGAGGCGGTCCTTGACGGACGCCATGGGGTTGAATGACTCGACCTTGACGAACATTTCGACGTGGTCGGGGCCCATGCGATTGAGCCTGACGACCGGCGTATTGCCGATCGTTTCGAGGATGTTGTTGTAGATCATTTCTTGTCCCTTGTTCTTAGATCACACACTCTGTTTAGCACAAATCGGATCACCCTGCGCCCGGGCCGGCTCGCCGGCGGCAACCTGTTCTACCATCGGTCCCGCGCCCATCGCGGCGACATCCCCGACGATCAGGATCGCCGGCGGAGTGATACGCTGCGCCTCGCCGAGCAGCTGCAGCTGGCCGAGCCGGCCGCGGATCACGCGCTGCCTGGGCGTCGTGCCGCGCTCGACGACAGCGATTGGCGTGTCGGGAGACCGGCCATGCGCGATAAGTGCCTGCATGAGTGCCGGGAAGCGTCCTACGGCCATGTAGAAAACGAGTGTCTGGCGGTCCCGAGCAAGCGACGGCCAGTCGAGGCGATCGACCGAATCCCTGCCGTGCGCCGACACGAACACGACGGATTGCGACGCATCGCGGTGGGTTAGAGGAATCCCTGCGTAAGCGGCACAGCCGGCCGCCGCCGTTATTCCCGGCACGACGTCGGCGGCGAAACCTGCCGCGCTCAGCGCCTCGAGTTCCTCGCCGCCGCGGGCAAAGATAAACGGGTCGCCGCCCTTGAGCCGGCAGACGTGCTTGCCGGCGCGCACGAGCTCGACGAGCCTGTCATTGATCTCGGCCTGCGTGGTTATGGCGCCGCCCGGTTTCTTGCCGACAGGCACCAGGTCTGCGTCGCGGCGCGCAAGCGCGAGGATCTCGTCCGAGACGAGCCGGTCGTGCAGGATGACGTCGGCCGACTGCAAGATGCGAAGTGCGCGCACGGTCAGCAGGTCCGGGTCGCCCGGCCCGGCGCCGACGAGCCAGGCCTTTCCCGCGGCCTGCTCGCCGCTCGAAAAGTCGAGCAGCAGTTCGGCGACGGCCCGCTCGGCCTTGTCGAACTGGCCACCGATTGCGAGCTGCGGGACGTGACTGCCGAAGATTCTTTCCCAGAAGCGGCGGCGATCGGCGATGTGGCCGATCCCCGCCTTGGCGCGTCCGCGCCACCGACCCGCGAGTTCGGCGAGTCGGCCGAAATGCGTCGGCAGCATCAGCTCGATCTTTTCGCGCACCGAGCGCGCGAGCACCGGTGCAGCGCCACCGGACGAAATGGCCACGACGAGCGGACTGCGATCCACTATGGCCGGAGTGATGTAACTGCTGTTCGCCGGGTCGTCAACGCTATTGCAGAACACCTGCCGCTCGTCGGCCGCCGCCCGCACAGCGGCGTCGACGCCGGCTTTGCCGGTGGCCGTCACGACGAGCCAGCAGCCGTCCAGGTCGTTCGCACGAAACGCGCGTTTGCGACGCTCGAGGTCGTGCCGCGCGATGAACTCGTCGAAGGCGGCAGTCGTTTCAGGTGCAACGATCAGGACACGCGCCCCCGCAGCGTGCAACAGCCGGGTCTTGCGCAGCGCGATGTCGCCGCCGCCGACGACGAGCGCCTGTCGGCCCTTGAGGTCAAGAAATCCGGGGAAAAACTCCATGGCACTCTCGCTGGGGCTGGGTGTCGACGCATTATCGCGAGCGATGCGCGCAGGCAAAAAGACGGTTAATTTCTGCCTTTATAGCTCGGCGTTATATGATGATTGCACGTGCCGGGACTGCCCCGGGCGGATTGAAACTGAACGGGATGTTCGCGGTCACATTAATGAACGCGCGGATATCCGGGACTCAAGCGCTCATGAAACTCCAACAGCTCAAGTACCTGCTGGCGATCGTCGACAACGGCCTCAACATCACGGCCGCGGCGGAGCGCCTCTACACGTCCCAGCCCGGCGTCAGCAAGCAACTCAAGCTGCTTGAGGAAGAACTCGGGATGCAGCTCTTCACGCGCAAGGGCAAGAGCCTCGGCGGCGTAACTGCTGCGGGAGAGATGGTCATCGAGCGAGCGCGCGTCATCATGCAGGAAGTCGACAACATCCGCAGCCTCGCGGCCGAGTACTACGAGGAAGACGACGGTTCGCTGTCGATCGCGACGACGCACACGCAGGCGCGTTACGTGCTGCCCGAGATCATCGCCGAATTTCGCGAACGCTTTCCGAAGATCAGCCTGAATCTCCACCAGGGAACGTCGGAACAGATTGCCGACATGGTGGCGGCCAACAAGATCGACTTCGCCATTGCGACAGGATCGCGCGACCTGTTCTCGAACCTGTTGCTCGTGCCGAGCTACCGCTGGGATCGATCGATCATCGTGCCGAAAGGCCACGACCTCACGAAGCTCGACCGCAAGATCACGCTACGCGACCTCGTCGACTATCCGCTCGTCACGTACGTGTTCAGTTTCGGCGGCGAATCGTCATTGAAGCGCGCGTTTGCCGACGAAGGGCTGGAGCCCAACGTCGGCTTCACGGCGCGTGATGCCGACGTCATCAAGACGTACGTGCGCATGGGGCTCGGCGTCGGCATCGTCGCGAGCATGGCGGCCGACTGCTCCGACCGCAAGGACCTTCAGGTGATCGAGGCCGAGGGCCTGTTCCCGCGCAGCACGACGTGGATCGGTTATCGCAAGGATGCCGTGCTGCGGCGCTACATGATGGACTTCGTCCACCTGTTCGCGCCGCACATCACGTTGCAGCAACTGGCCGATTTACGGCGTGCTACCACGCAGGAGGCGATCGACGAGTTGTTCAACGATGCCGACCTCCCGCTGCGCGGCGGCTGCGGCGAGAAGATCACCGCCGCGGCCTGATTGACTGACAAGTCGTCCTGCCTCGCAGTGCCCGGACCTTCAGCGTTGACCGCTTCATGGGGCAAAAAAGGACAAGCCTCTCCGGGGATTGCCCTTCCCATCGACTTCACCGGCGACGGCGGCGTTAACCCCCAAAGCGAGAACGCCTGTCATGAGTAGCGCGCAAGTGTTGCTGGTCTTGTTTGTGGAATTGTCGTTCAAGACCTTGCCCTCTTGTCGTTTCCGCCTTGAAGTTGATGATTGAACGGTTTTTGCGGGTGTACTCGATCCATGTCAGTACAAGCTCCGTGAACATCAACAAGACATCCGCCACGCCTTCAGCTTGCGCGGCTCCGGGCCTCCATGGCTACCAGCATCTCCGCCATGTGACGGCCGAATTTCATGTAACTCGCTTCCGAGGGATGGTAGCCATCGGGCGCAAACCCGGCGGGGTCGGGCTCGAAGTCAAGCGGAACGTGCATGGCCCTTTCCAGGCCACGCATAACTTCTATCGCGACTTCGTCCAGTGCCCTGCCCCTCATTCCGAAAGCGGCACGCAGCGGTTGGGGCAGCAGCGGGAATCCGTGCAACGGCGGCAGTCCCGCAACTGCGACAAGGGCCCCGGGCGAATGAGCCTGCAGCTCTGCCAAGAGGAGCGACAGATTGCGGCGCCATGCCCGGAGCGCGGTCAGGCCGGTCACGTCGTTGACGCCGACGGACACGATGACGTAATCGAACGCGACGTCGGGAAGTTCCGGCACGATGCATTCGAGCACCCTGGCCGAATCGTAGCCACTGACACCGAGCGCGCGCCAGGACACGCGGCAGCCGCGCAAATCGGCCAGGGCGGTCGCCGTCTGACCGACGAGCGCGGCGGACAACTTCGAAGCGCCGACGCCGGCAACGATGGAATCGCCGAT
Organism: Woeseiaceae bacterium; assembly: GCA_041587435.1. Taxonomy (GTDB): domain Bacteria; phylum Pseudomonadota; class Gammaproteobacteria; order Steroidobacterales; family Woeseiaceae; genus UBA1847. The sequence goes on along the minus strand of JBFGYM010000003.1, from coordinate 2,411 downwards.
CGCGAGCAGCTGAACGGGCTCGCCGCTACCGACGGACCCCGCTGCCGGTCCGCAGGCGGAGGCGAACCTGGGGGCGGTCTTGCGAACGTAGAGGGCCTGAGGGACGAGAAAAGGAAAGGCTAACCAGAACAACAGGTTTTTCATGCCTTCACCTTACAGGATGGAGCGCGCCGCGCGGCCCGCCGAACTCCATCTCGTGCAGCCCGCATTCGCGCAGGATGCCCCCAAATCGGGTTTCCTCGGCGGAATCGACATCTGCGAGCGACCTGGTCGAATGCACGTCGCCGATCGACACGTATCCCTGGTCCCGGAGCGGGTGGTACGGCAGGTCATGCCGGGTCATGTAGCGATGCACGTCGCGGTCGCTCCAGTCGAAGATCGGGTGCACTTTGAAACGCGATCCGGATCGCTCGACCAGCGGTTTTTGCCTGCGCGTGGTCGCCTGCGCGCGGCGCAGGCCGGCGAACCAGGTACCGACGCCGAGTTCCTTTAGCGCACGCTCCATCGGTTCGACCTTGTTGTCGTAGTTGTATTTGGTCAGCGACTTGCGGCCCTGCTCCCAGCGATTGCCGTAGCGCGCTTCCTGCCACGCAGCGGAGGCCAGGGGGCGGTACACCTGCAGGTTCAGATTGAGTCGTGCGGTCAACTCGTCAATAAAGCGGTAAGTCTCGGGGAACAGGTAACCCGTGTCGACGAGCACGATCGGGATATCCGGCTTTTGTTGTATCAGAAGGTGCAGCATCACGGCCGACTGCGCGCCGAAGCTCGAGCTCAGGATATGGTTACCGGGCAGTTTGTCGAGCGCCCAGGCAACACGGTCTTCAGCTCTCATGGGTGCGTTCCCGTCCGGCTGCCGCGGTGACGACGCCATTGCGCACGAGAAAATCGCCGAAATGCTCGCCGTCCTCGCGCTCTTCGGCGTACTGCCGCAGCAATGGTTCCAGTGTCGCCAGAATCTCGGACTCGTCGGCATTGTCGCGGAACGGCGCACCGAGCCGCTGGCCGGCGAATCCCGCGCCGAGGAACAACGAGTAGCGCCCCGGCCCTTTGCCGACGAGCCCGATCTCGGCGATGTACGGGCGCGCGCAGCCGTTGGCGCAGCCCGTCATGCGCATCGTGACCGGTACGTCTTCGAGCCCCGCGCCGACGAACATGGCTTCCATCTTGTCGACGAGCGACGGCAGGTAGCGTTCACTCTCGGCCATCGCGAGACCGCAGGTCGGGAATCCCACACACGCCATCGAATGGAGCCGCAGCGGCGACGCCTGCTTGCTGTTCTCGATACCGAATTCCGCCAGCGTCGCCTCGACCAAAACTTTGTCGCGCGCAGCGACCTTGCTGACGATCAGGTTCTGATTAGGCGTCAGCCGATACTCGCAACGATGTCGTTTTGCCAGCGCACGAAGGCCCGAAAGCAGGCGGCGCGAACCGTTATCCCTGACGCGTCCGTTTTCGACGAACAACGTGTAGTGCCACGCGCCGGTGTCGTCTTTGACCCAGCCGTACGCATCGCCGTTCGCGACGAACGCGAATTGGCGTGGCTGGCCGAGCGTCACGCCGGATCGTTCTTGCACTTCGCTGCGGAGCCAGTCGATTCCGCGATCGTCGATCGTGTACTTGAGCCGAGCGTGCTTGCGATTGGAACGGTCCCCGTAGTCGCGCTGCGTTGTGACGACGGCCTCGGCCACGGCGGTCACATCGCCGGGTTCGCAGAAGCCGAGCACGTCGGCGAGCCGCGGATACGTCGCGGCATCGCCGTGCGTCATGCCCATGCCGCCGCCGACCATCACGTTGAATCCGACGATGTCGCCGTCCTCGACGATCGTCACGAAACCGAGGTCCTGCGCGTAGACGTCGACGTCGTTCTGCGGCGGCACGACGAATGCCGCCTTGAATTTGCGCGGCAGGTAAGTGTCCCCGTAAATCGGTTCGACCCCGTTTTCGGTCGATTCGATCTTCCGGCCATCGAGCCAGATCTCGTGGTACGCGCCGGTTGCTGGGGTCAGGTGCGCGGACAACTGCTCGGCGTGCTTCTGCGCCTGCCGGTGCACGCGTGACAGCGACGGCAGCGGCGGGGACATGACGTTGCGGTTGACGTCGCCGCACGCGGCCAGCGTGTCGAGCGCAGCACGGTTGATGTCCGCGATCGTCTGCCTGAGATTGCGCTTGATCACGCCGTGAAACTGCACGGCCTGGCGCGTCGTCAGCCGGATCGAATCATTGGCGTACTCCCGCGCGATACGGTCCATGGCCAGCCATTGCGAGGTCGCCAGCAGGCCGCCCGGAATGCGCGCCCGGATCATGAAGCTGTAGGCCGGTTCGAGCTTCTGCCGCACGCGCTCGCTGCGCACGTCGCGGTCGTCCTGCTGGTAGATACCGTGGAACTTGGACAGCTGCGTGTCGGCCTCAGC
>JBFGYM010000002.1:0-36345 GCA_041587435.1 Woeseiaceae bacterium | reverse complement strand
CTCGTGCTGCTATGCCCGACGCCCGGCCACGCTGAACCGTCTCGGCCGTCGAATTATGACGAATGCATTCTCGATGCGCTGCGCGGCGTGTCGAGTGACGTGGCGGCGCGCGCCATCATCGAGAGCTGCCGCAACCTGTTCCCGGAAACACAGGGCGCCGCCGCGCCGCCCGCCGCGCCGCCCGCCGCGCCGCCCGCGCCGCTCGACACCACGGCCGCGCGCGGCCTGACGGCCGACGAACTGGCGCGGCTGGGCGTCAAGGGGAGGATGTTCGGCAGCACCTACAACGTCATCGTCGAGAATCACAATCCCGGCCTGACCCTGACCGAGGTGACCATTGCAGTCTGGGATGATGCCGATGCAACGGCGAGCCGCAAGGAATACAGCGAAGCTGCGCAAATCCCGCCGCGAACTTCCGGCAAGGTGAAGTACACTGTGCACTACCGTGGCAGCGAGACGGGCTGGCGCTGGGGCGTTGTCGGCGCCCGCGGCGTGGAATGAGGGCGACCGGGGGGCGCCCCGATCCGATTTACCGTCCTGCCTCGAACACGCTGCGCCCGCCGACCACGGTATGCAGTACGCGCGTATCCCGGATGTCGTCGACGTCGAGGCTGGTCAGGTCGCGATCGAGGACGACGAAGTCGGCCAGCATGCCCGCCTTGAGCCTGCCGCGATTGTCCTCATCGTACGACGCGTAGGCGCCGGCAACGGTGTAGGCGCGCAGCGCTTCCTCGACCGTGATTTTCTGCTCCGGCACCCAGCCGTCCGGGTGCGCGCCGTCGAGCGTGCGCCGCGTGACCGCGGCATGAATGCCTTCGATGACCGACGCCGGCGCGACGTACCAGTCGCTGCCGAAGGCTACCTGGGCGCCGGTGTCGAGGAGCGAGCGAAACGCGTAGGTCGTGGCGGCCCGCTCGCGACCGATGACGCGCTCCGCCCAGCGGCCGTCGTCGATCGCGTGATAGGGCTGCATGCTGGCAATGACGTCCTGTGCCGCGAAGCGGGGCAGGTCGGCGGGGTGGACGTGCTGCGCGTGCTCCATGCGGAAGCGGCGGTCGCGCGGGCCGTTTGATTCGGCCGCATCGAGGAAGATATCGAGCAGGTCGCGAATGGCGCTGTCGCCGATTGCATGGACGGCGACGTGCAGGCCGGCGGCGTCGGCGCCGGTCACCCAGGTGCGCATGTCGTCGACCTCGTTGATCAGCAGGCCGCGGTCCTCCGGCGCGTCGGTGAAAGGCTCGAGCATGGCCGCGGTGTGCGAGCCGAGCGATCCGTCCATGAATCCCTTGAGGACTCCGGTCGTCAGCATCTCGTCGCCGCGCCCGTTGCGTTCGACGTCGGCTGCCAGTTCCCGCCATTCGGCCAGCGGCACCGCGGCATAGATGCGTACCGTGAGCGCGTTGCGCGCATGCGCCCGCCGGAACACGGCCAGATTGTCGAAACTGCCCATGTCGTGCACGGTGGTCACGCCGTTGGCCGCGAGGTACTCGAGCGCGGCCTGCAGCTGCCGGTCGCGGCGCGCATCCGGCGGGGGCGGCACGGCGGCGAAAACCGGGTTCATCGCGTTGTCCTTGAGCAGGCCCGTGGGACGGCCGTCCGCGTCGCGAACGATCTCGCCTCCCGGGATATCCGGCGTGTCGGCGTCGACGCCGGCGGCCGCGAGGGCGAGCGAATTGGCGAGCGCCATGTGCCCGTCGAGCCGGAACACCCAGACCGGGTTGTCGGGCGTCAGGTCGTCGACCCAGTCGCGCGTCGGCAGCTCGCCGCCCCAGGCTTCGTGGTCCCAGGTGCCGCCGAGGATCCATTCGCCGGGCCCGATCGTCCTGACGTAGTCGGCGAAGCGCTGCCGGAATTGCTCGCGGCTCGTGACGTCGCGAAGCTGCACCGATTCGAGCGCCTCCCCACCGTCGAGGAAGTGCACGTGGCTGTCGATGAAGCCCGGGACGACCAGCGCGCCCCCGTCAATGAGTTCGGTGGATGCCGTTATGTAGGGGGCAATGTCCGCGTCGGAGCCCACGGCCAGTATGCGCTCGCCGTCGATGGCCATCGCTTCCGCCCAGGGTTGCGCCTCGTCGCCGGTCCAGATACGCGCGCCGGTGACTGCCCGAGTTGCGGTCGGCTGTTCCTGCGCGCAGCCGGCGAGCATCAAAAGGAGGGCGAGGGCGAAGATCGAAAACGGGCGCATGACGGGCTCCTGTGTCGCATCGCCGGCGCGGCGATACCCAGCGCCCACTCTAGCGGATTGCAGGCCGTAACGGTCAACAAGGCAATGCGCGGAAACGTCGATTCGCGGACCGACAACGAGGAGAATCGCCGACCTCGAAAGCACGCGCAGTCCAGCCGGACGCAGTACCGTTCGCCGAAGGCAGAGGTTCACAAACCGTCCGACAATTGCCCTAGAATGGATCGATCGGTCGAACAGGCAGGTCTATGGGTCGAATCGGGTCAATAGCCAGTGAACTGCGGCGGCGTCGTGTCTTCAGGACAGCGGGTTTCTACATCGTCGGCGCATGGGTGGCGCTGCAGGTCTCCGACCTGGCATTCGCGTCCTGGGGGCTGCCCGATACGACGCTGCGATTCGTGTGGATTGCGGCAATTGCGTTGTTCCCGCTTGCCCTCGTTTTCGGTTGGCGATACGACATCACGCCCGAGGGAATCGTCCGTACGCTGCCTGCCTCGGCAAGCGAAGACCTTGGTCTCAAGGCCGCGGACTACATCGTACTCACTGGACTTCTCGCAATAACGATAACCAGCGTCTGGTTGCTGGCAGGAAGAATATCGGGTGATCCGACTGCACAGAACGTAACCGAGTTTCCGCATCGCGATGCCGACCCGCTTTCCATAGCCGTGCTCCCTTTTGCGACGCGCAGTAATGTCGCAGACACCGCGTATTTTGCCGATGGCATCCACGACGACCTCCTGACGACCCTGTCGAAGGTTTCCGCGCTCAAGGTCATCTCGCGTACTTCGGTGCTGGAATATCGTGAGACAAACAAGAATATCCGCGAGATCGGACGCGAGCTCGGCGCCGCCAATGTGCTTGAGGGCGGTGTGCAGCAGGCCGGAAACAATGTGCGCATCAACGTGCAGCTGATTGATGCGGAAACAGATGAGCACCTTTGGGCGCATACTTTCGATCGCGAACTTTCCATCGAGAATGTCTTTGCAATACAAAGCGAAATCGTGGAGACCATCGCCGCGCAGCTGGCTGCTACGTTATCGCCCGAGGAGCGCGTCCGCATCCGCCGCGATCGCACCGATAATCTCGAAGCCTTTCGGGAATTCACGCGGGGCAAGCAGGATATGTCCCTCGCTTCTTTCAAGGGACTGAACGACGCCGTGACACATTTCGAGGCGGCCATCAGTCTCGACCCGGAGTACGTACTGGCGCATGCGGGGCTTGCGAACTCCTACGCGTCAATGGCCAATACGGGCGCAATTTCGGTGTCGGAGATGATCGCCAAGGGTCGCGAGCACATCGACAAAGCCGTGGAGCTGGACGCAGACAACGGTTTTGTACAGGCTGTGCTGGCGCGTTACGCGGCGGCGGAAGGAGACCCGGCCGCGGAGAGCCTGTTCCTTCATTCCCTCGAGCTGGCGCCAAACGACGTCGACGTGCTCAGTATTTATGCTACCCATCTTCGTATTGCCCGCCGCAACGAAGAAGCCCTGCGCATACTCGAGCGTGCCCTGGATCTCGACCCCCTTTCCGTCCTGCTGTATCACGATCTGGGTCGCGTGAACCTGTGGATGGGAAATTTCGAGCCAGCGCTCGCGGCGTTCCGGCGTATTGCCCAAATCAACCCCGGCAATCCGTACGCAGCGCATGGTGCAGCCATGGCGACTATCCTCAGCGGACAACTGGCCGAGGCCGGATACTGGTCGGATGAGGCCGCACACGTGGACCCGGCCGACTACGAGAACCCCTCGACCGCGGTTATCATTTACGTGAGCGCAGGAAATATGGAGATGGCCGAGCGTCGACTGGCGGATGCTCTCGAACTTGGTCCGGAGGAGCCATATCCACTGTCAGCAAAAGCCTACTTTCTTCTCCATGCCGACGAGAGAGATAAAGCTGTCGATATTGCCAAGGCCTCGCTGACGAAGGGTCTCGACGACCGCTGGGGCTCCGACATGGTGTTCCTGCGCCTGGTCGCAGACGATGCGCTGACCACCGGGCGTTACGAAGAGGCACTGGCGTGGTTTGAGAAGAAAGTCCCCGAACTGCTTGGCGAGCTACCGCAGGTCAATTCAACCAATATCCAGAAGGCAGTGGATCTGGGTCACCTGCTGCAATTGTCGGGCAGCGCGGCGCAAGCGCGGCACCTGCTCGAGGCTGTCGTCGAGACTTACGATGCAGAGTACACGCTCGGGTCAGCGAATTACCCCTTAGGTATTTCCAAGGTCGAAGCCCTCGCCTTGCTGGGGCGTCACGACGAGGCCTTGTCGGAATTGCGTCGACTGGTAGATGACGGCTGGCGCGTAAGCTGGCAATTTCATGCATTGCTGACGCACCACCTCGACGCCATTCGGAGCAGAAGCGAGTTCAAATCGATCATTGCGGATATCGAGGCGGACCTTGAGAGACAGCATCGGGAGTTTGAATCTTCCTCACTCTGAAAGCGTCGGCGCAATAGCGCGAGATCGACGACACCGGCGTTCCGCTGTCCCTCGATAGTCTGTAGAATAGCCGACCCGTAGCGCCCGTAGCTCAGCTGGATAGAGTACTGCCCTCCGAAGGCAGGGGTCACAGGTTCGAATCCTGTCGGGCGCGCCAAACTCAAAAGGTCCCTTCAGGGGCCTTTTTAGTTTGGCTTGTGTGCAAGGTTCGAACCGTATCGCGCGAAGCGCGAAGGTTCGTTCCGAGGCGAGCGTAGCGAGCCGACAAGCGGGCCGCGAAGCGGCCGCTAATCCTGTCGGGCGCGCCAACCTTTTCAAATGGTTACGTGATATCGGAGCAATCGCAGAAGTGCGGTGTGACCACTACGTGACCACGTTGTGGCCATCTTCGACGTTTTACCTATGGCGATTGATTTGTTTCGCGTGCCGTGTGCCGCGCCTGCTCTACCCTGAAACCAGTGAATAGCTCGTACTTCTTCCCCCGCCCTCATCCTGCTTGAGTGCCCCGCGTTTGATTAAGTCCTTGATGTCGCGACTCGCAGTATCCTGAGAGCATTTTGAGATCTTTGCCCATTTCGAACTCGTCAGTTTTCCTTCGAATCCATCGAGCAATTTGTTCATCATCATTATCTGGCGCTGATTGAGTGGTTCTTTCGCGAACCGCTCCCAGAAGCGCGCCTTGACCATGACCGCATTCAGGGTCTCACTGCTGTTCTCTATGGCACGGAGCAGACAGCCGAGAAACCACTCCTGCCAACGCGATATGTCCATATCGCCTTTCTGCGTCCATTCCAGCGTGTAGTAGTAGTCTTTGCGGTCCAGCCTGATCTGTGAAGACATGCTGTAAAAGCGCTGGCATGTTCTCTCAGAGCGTGCCAACGCCATGTCCGCGATTGCGCGCGCGATACGGCCGTTGCCATCATCGAATGGATGGATCGTTACAAACCATAGATGGGCAAGTCCGGCCACAAGCAGAGGGTGGGTATCGCCCGGCTTTCTGAACCATGCGAGGAACCGCCGCATTTCCTTTTGTACACGATCGGCTGGGGGCGCTTCATAGTGTACTTTCTCGCGGCCCACGGGGCCGGAGACCACCTGCATTGGCCCGTGACGATCATCGCGCCACGCGCCTGCATTGATCCTGGTCATTCCGCTGCGCCCAGTTGGGAAGAGGGCTGCGTGCCAGCCGAACAGGCGTTCGTCAGTCAACTCTTGGTCGTAGTTCTCCGTGGCATCGAGCATCATCTCGACAACACCCTCGACGTCGCGGTCGGCCTGCACGAGTCCGGCGATATCCATACCCAGCCGCCGAGCGATTGACGATCGAACCTGGTCCCGGTCGAGTTCTTCGCCCTCAATTTCACTCGACTTGATGACGTCTTCGGTCAAGGTGCGTAGATGTGCCTCATTCCGTAGATCGAAACCGAGTGATTCCATTCTTCCGTGCAATCGACCCTGTTCGTGGGAGACCGTTGCGAGCAGCCTGGATAGCCTCGCTTCATCCCAGCTGAGCTCTGGCCAGTCATTGTGCTCCCACAAATAGGACATCATTATTCTCCGCATATTTTGCAGATATTATTACCTCTATTCTCCGCATGAGCAAGAAAAATCCGCATAATTTGCGGCGAATGATGCTTCCATTCTCCGCAAATCTCGGTTGGCTTACCGACCCTTAGTCTCCGGAAGCAGGGGTCACAGGTTCGAACCGTATCGCGCGAAGCGCGAAGGTTCGTTCCGAGGCGAGCGTAGCGAGCCGACAAGCGGGCCGCGAAGCGGCCGCTAATCCTGTCGGGCGCGCCAATCTTTTCAAATGGTTACGTGGCATTCGCCATCAGGCGAATAGCCGCGGTGCCCATCTGGTGCCCATGCGGTGCCCATTTCCGACACTCAAATAAACTCCTGGACCGGTCCTGACGGGTTCCTGTCGGTGTTTCTCAGATTCTTGGCAATATGTCAGTTATGACATATACTGATCTGCGCGATGAGCCCAAAGGACAAGCCACTTGTATGGATGCACGGAGAGGTAAAGACACCTCCATTCTCCAAGCTGGCGAGGCTGCACGCTGGATTTCTTTTGCGACTCCTGCAACGGGGCGAGAAGATTGCCTTGCCGCATTCCCGCCCGATGCCGTCAATTGGTCGAAGGTGCCACGAACTGCGTGTTTCGGACGAAAAAGTGAGTTGGCGGATTGTCTACCGAATTGATGCGGACGCGATCGTGATCCTCGAGGTCTTCTCCAAGAAGACCGGCAAGACACCAAAGAGCGTCATCGATATTTGTAGAGCGAGACTCAGAGAGTATGACCATGGATAAGCGCAAAAAAGACAAGTTGGCGAAGAAAGGCTGGAAGACCGGCTCTGTTGCCGAGTTCCTTAATCTGTCCGACGAAGAGTCCGCGTATATTGAGATGAAGCTTGCGCTGAGCGAGAAACTCAAAGAACGGCGACGGCGCAGCAAACTGACTCAAGCAGAGTTGGCCAAAGCGATCGAATCCAGCCAGTCTCGCGTCGCCAAGATGGAAGCCGGTGATCCGAGCGTGTCCATCGATTTGCTCGTAAAGTCGTTGCTTGCGCTGGGCGTCTCGAAGAAGGAGCTCGGACGAACAATCTCCTAGTTGTCGAGCGACAGGTTAATCGGATACCAATTGTAGCCGCTATTCTGGGTCGTCCTCCGGAGGCAGGGGTCACAGGTTCTTACCGGCGAGCGCAGCGAGGACAGGCCGAAGGCCCATCCTGTCGGGCGCGCCAATCTTTAAAGACAGTTACGGCCTGTCGCTTTCGCGTTCAGGCCGTTTCTTATGGCCGGTCCTGCGCTGTTTCATCCAGCTTGGTATGTCAAGGCGCCGGATCTCGACCTGTAGGGAGTTGACCCGCAATGAAAAGTGATCCAGCGGATGGGGTTTTGCGCAGATCTACGACGTAAGCCCTCAACGTCGTAATGTTTCCTGAACTACTCGGATCAGCTCGTCCAGGCGGAAAGGTTTCTGTAAAAATCCAGCCAGGCGCTCGATGTCCTGTCCATATGTCAGCCTGTCCGGCGAAAATCCGCTCATTAGTATTACTGGCAATGTCTCGTCACGCTCTCGTAGTTTCTTGAACGTTTGCAAGCCGGTCATTCCAGGCATGTTGAAGTCCAACAACACGAGAGAAATCGTTTGCGCCTGGCCATTCACTATCTCGACGCCCTCTGCACCGGTAGTCGCGCTAAGCACGGTGTAACCGTTCATTGTCAGGGCAGATTGCAGAAAACTTCGTACGTTTTCCTCATCATCGATTACAAGCACAGTCGCATTCCCGTGTGTTGCATTTGACTCGGATGCAACGACTTGGCTGCCTGCCTCGACAGGACCGGCTTCGCTGCGGGGAAGCCACACGCGCATGGTGGTACCTCCACCTTCGTTCGAACGAACTTCAATGCCGCCGGCATGACGACGAACAATGCCGAGTACCGATGCGAGGCCAAGACCGCGCCCGGCATCCTTCGTGGAAAAGAAGGGATCGAATGCGCGATCCTTGATTCCCGAATCGAAGCCAACGCCACTATCCACGATGTCAAGTCGCAAGTAAGTGCCAGGCTTGAGCTCGGTCAAACTGTCGATGGCATCTATGCCCTCAGTTGTCAACGTGACTTCTCGGAGCCGTATCACGATGCTGCCGAGCATTTCGTTCATCGCCTCGCTGGCGTTAACAACGAGATTCAGAATCAACTGACGTATCTGCGTTGGGTCGCATAGCACGACGGCCGGAGTCTCGGGCAAATCCAGGTGCAATTCCTGGCGATTTCCGATTGATGATTCCAGAACTTTTTTCATATTCCTGATGATGTCGGCCGTGTCCCTGGCCTCAAATTCCGATTCACCACGCCCGGCATAAATCAGCATCTGGCGAGTCAGATCTACGGCCCGAATTGCCGAATCGCGTATGCGTTCCAGTTGCAGCGCAAGCTCTTTCGGCGGGTTTTGGCTGAGCGCTATATCTGCGGCTCCCAGCACACCCACCAGCAGGTTATTGAAATCGTGCGCAATACCGCCGGCGAGGCCAACCAGGCTGTCCGTCTTCTGAGAGTCATATACCTTGCGCTCGAGTTTCTCCTGTAGTTCGCGTTGTTGAAGCTCAGCCGTCACGTCGACATCCATGCCGACTACGCGCCTTGGGCGCCGATCTTTTTCTCTCTCAATAACCCGAGCCCGCCGCCTGTACCAGCGATACGATCCGTCGTGGTGTCGAAGTTGCAGTGTTTTGTCGTATAAGCGACCGCTCTTCTCACACTGCTTTACAAAGTCGTCCGCGATTACTTCCCTGTGATCCGGATGTAACAACCCGAACCAGTCGTCCAGGTTCTCCGGCGCCGTGCTTCTTCGAAAACCCAAGCCGGCAAGCCAACCGTCAGAGACGACAACGATATTTTCCGCGAGGTCGAGGTCCCAACCGCCGTCCGAAATGGAGTCGACCATGAGTCGAAATCGTTCTTCGCTGCGGGCGCGTGCCGCATCAGCTACTTGCCGCTGAGCGATGACGTCGCGAAGGGCAGAATTGCGTTTGTCGGCCAACTCGGCCCAAAGTAAGTACAGCAGGACGAATGCCGCCGTGGCGAAGCCCAGAAACCGCGGTTGGAGTTTTCGCGGTGCATATTCTTGTCCCGGCTGCAGTACTATCGACCAGGCGCGCCCCGCGTATTCAATGTTCGTATTTACTGGCTCAATGTCGGGGATACGTTCGATAGCACTTCGAAATAGTGTCCGCTCGCCGCCTGTCGCCGCACTGTCGTGGACCGAAATACCCATACTGCCCTGCGGAAAACCCCTCAAAGCCGTTGAGAAGGCATCGCCCATTCGCAGTACGCCCACCACAAACCCGATGACCCCGTCCGGGTTCCGGTTCACGGGCGCAAACAAAAGTACTCCGCTTTGATTCTCGGTTTCCTGGACGAGCGTAATAGGTGCCGTTGCGCTCACCTCTCCCAGCGTTCGCGCAGTTTCCAGGGCAATGCGTCGCCGGGATTCGGAAGCCACATCAAAACCGATGGCACTCTCATTACCCTCGGCTGGCAAGATTATCTCTACTACCGTGTATTCCACGGCAGGCGCCGCGGGCATTAGCGACCCCGACAAGTGGCGCTGCGTAATTTTAAAGTCGGGATATCCACGAGCGCGAATGTCGCGCTCATAACTCTCACGATCTTCACTTCGAACAATGGCATTCCAACTCAATGCCTGAAGCGTGGGCTCCCGTTCTATTAGTGGCTGCGCAATTACCGGGAAAACGTCATGTACGTCTTGCCCAACTGCACTCAGGAATCTGGCAGTGTCTGCAATCGCGGTCTTTACAGAGGATAGCTCGCGTTCGATAGACTCGATACGCACTGTCGCGTCCGCCCTAAATCGACTTTCCGCGATTCTCGTCTCGACCGAGTGCGCGTACCACCAGATAGCTGTGGACGCGACAAGGCCCGTTGCCGCAACTATCCACCGAAGCCATCGCGGGTAGAGAGATTTCGTGTCTAACGAGCTTGCCAAGCGAGGTCCAATACCTTAGGGATATCAGAGAAACGGAAGCATACATCACTTCTGCGGCCCAGTGCCTGGCAGGAGATCAGACGGGTCGAGAAACAGACCGAAGCAGAGCGACGACGAAGAGGCGGCGACGCGGCCGTCCCATCCTGTCGGGCGCACCAAAACCGATAATTCTCGGTCAAGGCAGACCGGGCTTCGCAAACGACATTCCGGCTTTCTTGTCCAGTTCATCCCGAATCATCCTCGAGAGCGCCGGTAGGTCGAAAGGCTTCCAGATAAGCGGAATGTCGGGCTCAGCGTCACCGCGCCGAAACCGCAGAATCTCGTCTTCCGTGTAGCCGGACATGTAGATCGCGACGGCATCAGGTCGGAGCTTCAACGCAGCGGCCATGAACCTGGGCCCACTCATTTCGGGCATGACGACGTCCGACAGGATCATGTCAATTCGGGAAGGCTCGGACCTGCATATTTCGATACCGGCCGCTCCATCCGAGGCACCGAGCACCCGATAGCCGAGAGCACCGAGACCTTTCTCGATGACTCGTCGCACCAGCGCATTGTCTTCCACGACCAGTATGGTCTCGTAGCCGCGCGTCGATGCCGACTGCCGCGCTTCGTCCGGAGCCTCGTCCGGTCGCTCTTTCGCGCTCGGGAAATACATGTCGAACCTCGTACCTTTACCGGCGGCGCTTTCCAGAAAGATATGCCCACCGGAGCTGGTGACAATGCCGTGTGCCATTGACAGACCGAGACCGGTGCCTTGGCCTTTCTTCTTGGTCGTGAAGAACGGTTCGAAAGCGCGCCGTCGGGTGACGTCATCCATGCCCGTGCCGGAATCCGAAACACTCAGCCTTACGTACTCACCCTCCGGCAGCCCGTCAATCGCACCACCGGATCTTCCGGGGTCGATCCGCTCCGTGGCGATCGCCAACAGACCACCCTCCGGCATAGCGTCACGCGCATTATTGACGAGGTTGAAAACAAGCTGCTGGACCTGGTCGGGATCCAGTTCTGCCTCTCCGAGGTCCTCCGCGTAGGTGAACGAAAGCTCGATATCTTCACTCAGCAATCGCCGCAACACATCTTCCATTCCCTGCAGCAATTCATTCAAGTTCAGAACACGAGCCTGGTATTGCTGTCTTCGACTGAATGCCAGAAGTTGTTTTGTCAACGAAGAGGCCTGCAGGCCAGCCTGCCGGATTTCGTCGAGGCCATTCATGATGCGTTCGTTTTCCTTGGCCTCTTCGGCCAGCATGTCGGCATGGCCAAGGATGACGGTCAGCCAATTATTGAAATCGTGCGCGGTGCCGCCGACAAACTGGCCGAGCGCGTCGAGTTTCTGCAAATGATGCAAGCGCTCCTGGCTTTCGGCCAACGCCAGTTCCGCCGCGGCCCGTCGTTGCAACGAGGCTTTCAATGACCGAACCAGGTACCACGCGGCCAGCACGCCGAGGCTCAGGCAGAGTGCGAGAACGCCGAGGAATCGAGGTCTCTGCCGTTGTATTTCATTGAGCTCGAGCAACTCCCTGTCTGCTGCGATTTGATGCAGCCGCTTGTATTGCTCGACAGTGGTGCCTAGAACGCGAACTGCGGTAATCGTCTCGGAGTTCGGCTGGGCACGACGCAGAATCTCGTCCAGCTCAGCAAAACGGATGTTCAGTCGCTGTAAGGTCGACACGAAAATCTCGTCGGCATTTCGCTCGCCAAGCGTCGATAGATTCGCCACGCGATATCGCATCGACTGCAAAATCCCGGCGTACCCGATCTGAATGCTTTGTACCCCCGCCGCACCCAACCGTTTCGATCCCCCTTGCACTTGCTGATCGAGCAACCGCTGTTCGAGCAAGCCTGTTTCGCGGGCAAGTTCGATCGATTCCTCAACCGATTTCAGGTACAAGGACTGGATTCGGCTATGCGCATCGATTTCGCTTCGCTGCGCAACGTAGAGCGCTCCCAGCACCGCCACAACTGATGTAACCACTACAGCAAGAATTGCGTAGACATAACGCAGGATGATCGGCGGTCGGATTACTGGATCTGTCAATTTTCGACGTCGTCAAGGCCAAGCTGCTGCGCCGCTCTTCGTACCAGGACGAAGTCTTCCGATGCGGCGGGCAGATAAGCATTGGCGCCCTGCAGTTGAAGAATAACCCGATGTTGCGGCAATGACGCATCGAGCGCCAACAGGGCGTCAAGCAGAAGCATTCTGGTGTGCTTGTCCATGGAGGAACTGACTGCCCACACATAATCGGAATATGGCGGCGTTGTCTCGATTACTCGAATATCGTCATCACTCAACAGACCGTTGTCAAACATAGACTGCACGATTATGCAGTTGGCAACCCCCAGGTTGACGGTGCCGTCTCTCACCCACCTTGCGGTCTGATCGTGCGCGGCAGAATGTCGCGTTGAGGAAAAAAACTGTTCCGGGATGATGCCGTCGCGCTCAAGAAAATACCGTGGCATTAAATGGCCAGACGTTGACAAATAGGGTCCGAAACTGAACTCGGATCCCGCGAAGTCGCGAATCCGGGTGCGGAATTCATCGCTTTTCGACAGGTAGCAACTCGTGAATTGGGAATCGATGTCGCGAAATGCCAGAGGAACTGCCTGGCTTCGTTGCTCAGCTCTTGTAAAGGTCAAACCGCCGAACCATGCGAGGCCTATGTCCCCGGTGTCAAACTGTTCGAGCAGGTCGGCATAATCGAGCGGTATCTCGAGCTCGAAGTCGAGCGACGTTGTGGCTCTGAGGTACTCGAGGAGCGGCATGTGCCGGGCCAGCAGAGCCTCTTTCGACTGGTCCGGGAGCACCGCGACAACGACTGGCTTCATAGTGGGCGCAGGATCAATGTCCTCACCGGAACAGCCGAAGAGAGATACAACGAACAGGAAAGTGAGAATTTTTTTCATTTCTGGCCCCTGGGGAAGCTTCTGCACACAATTTCATATTGCCGCCGAGCGAATATGAAGAGCTTCTTCATGTGGCCGCATTGTACAGCATGGAATTCGTGCCAAGTGACCGCGCCCCAACCGGATAAGTGCGGCAGTAGCGCGGAACGGGCTCGATCGTTGTAAGCTGAAATGGGGTATTACTCTCTGGAATTGGGAGGATGGCGGTCGCTCGTACTGATGCCGGGAGGCCCACGGCGTCGAGCGTTCTGCGTCAAGTACGGAGTGACTGGCATGAAATTCCGCGGATAATTGGCGGGAAACCAGGGAATCGAGGTCATTCGATGTCCAGCTACCTGGACCCGGTACTGCTCGCCCGCATCCAGTTTGCCTTCACGGTGAGCTTTCACTTTATTTTTCCGGCCTTCTCGATCGGGTTGGCAAGCTATCTCGCCGTTCTCGAGGGGCTCTGGTTGAAGACGGGCAAGCAGCTCTATCTCGACCTCTTCAAGTACTGGCTCAAGATCTTTGCCATCGCCTTCGCCATGGGCGTCGTGTCGGGGATCGTAATGAGCTACCAGTTCGGGACCAACTGGGCCGTATTCTCTGATGTCGCGGGCCCTGTCGTAGGCCCACTGATGGCCTACGAGGTGCTCACCGCCTTCTTCCTCGAGGCAGGCTTCCTCGGAGTAATGCTGTTCGGCATGAACAAGGTCGGCAAGAAGCTGCACTTCGCCGCGACCTGTATGGTCGCGCTCGGCACCTTCGTCTCGGCCTTCTGGATTCTGTCGGTGAACAGCTGGATGCAGACACCGGTAGGGCATGTGATTGGGGAGAACGGCCAGTTCTTGCCCGGCGAGAGTTGGCTCGACATCATCGTCAATCCGAGCTTCCCGTACCGCCTGGTGCACACGGTAATGGCGGCCTACCTGACAACTGCTTTTGTCGTCGGCGGCACAGGAGCGTGGCACTTGTTGAAGGACCGCGCCAACCCGCATGCGCGCAAGATGTTTTCCATGGCGATGTGGATGGCGGCATTGGTCACCCCGCTGCAAATCGTTGCCGGCGACCTGCATGGTCTGAATACGCTCGAGCACCAGCCACAAAAAGTCATGGCGATGGAGGGGCATTTCAAGAGTCACCCCGATGGCGCGCCCCTGATACTGCTCGGAATTCCCGACAGCGACCAGAAGACCGTCAGATTTGCTCTCGAGATTCCGTACGCTTCGTCGCTCATCCTCAAGCACGACCTGCATGCGCCGCTTGCCGGGCTCGACACGATTCCCGACGACGAGGAACCGCCGGTCGGCATCGTTTTCTGGTCGTTTCGCATAATGGTAGGGCTGGGTCTTGCGATGCTCACCGTCGGACTGTGGGGTCTGCTGGCGCGTTGGCGCGGCAAGCTTTACGACTCGGCTCTGCTGCATCGCGCCGCGCTGATCCTCGCGCCAAGCGGCTTTCTTGCCGTTATCGCGGGATGGATTACGACAGAGGTCGGACGCCAGCCCTATGTGATCTTCGGATTGCTGCGTACGGCCGATGCGGTAAGCCCGCTCGACGCGCCTGCCGTCGGCGCATCCTTGCTGGCGTTCGTCGTCGTCTACTTCACCGTCTTTGGCGTGGGCACGTGGTATATCCTGCGGCTTATGAAGGCCGCCCCGATCACGGGTGAGAAGGATGTCGCGCAGACCGAGACCGGACCCGTACGAACCGCCGGGATTACGCCCGGACTTGCCAAGAGCCAGCTGGCCGAAGGAGAGGAGCAGTGATCGACCTCACCATTGTATGGGCCCTCATCCTTGCCTTTGCGGTCTTCGCCTACGTGGTGATGGACGGCTTCGATCTCGGCATTGGCATACTGTTTCCCGGTTTCAGGCCTGGGCCCGAGCGCGATTCTGCAATGAACTCAGTCGCCCCGGTGTGGGACGGGAACGAGACCTGGCTGGTACTTGGCGGCGGTGGCCTTTTTGCCGCTTTCCCGCTCGCCTATGCGGTGATCCTCCCGGCGACCTATCCGCTGATCATCGCCATGCTGCTGGGTCTCGTTTTCCGGGGCGTCGCCTTTGAATTTCGCTGGCGCGACCCGGCCCATCGCGCCTTCTGGGACGCCGCGTTCGTGGGTGGTTCGTTCGTTGCGGCCATGGCACAAGGAATGACGCTCGGCGCCATTCTGCAGGGCATCGAGGTGGCCGATCGGGCCTATGCGGGCAGCTGGTTCGACTGGCTGACACCCTACACGCTGTTGACGGGCCTGGGCGTAGTGGCAGGCTATGCCCTGCTCGGGTCTACCTGGCTGGTGTGGAAGCTAGACGGAGAAGCCCAGGCCCACGCTCGCTCGCTGGCTTTCAAGGCCGCCATTGCCACCCTGGCACTGCTCGTCGCGGTAAGTCTCTACACGCCGTTTCTCGATGCGACCTATTTCGCGCGCTGGTTCTCGATGCCGAGCATTCTCTTCGCCAGCCAGGTGCCGCTACTGACAGCAATCATTGCCTATGCCCTGTTTCGCGCGCTCGCAAGGAATCGAGACGCGGCACCGTTCCTCCTCTCGCTCGGGATTTTCGTGCTGGGCATGGCGGGCCTCGGCGTAAGCATGTGGCCCTACCTCGTGCCCAGCAGCGTGACGATCTGGGATGCAGCCGCGCCCGAGCGAAGCCAGGAATTCATGTTAGTCGGCGTCGCTATCACGATGCCGCTGATTATCGGCTATACCGGCTGGGCCTACTGGGTGTTCCGCGGCAAAGTTGGACATGAGGGCTATCATTGAAGTCTTTGCCAGATAACGAGACATCACTTTGGCAGCGCCTCGCATGGATGGCGGTGATCTGGGCTGCGAGCATTGGGGGCCTGGGTGTGATTGCGTGGATCATCCGGCTCCTGCTCGCCCCCTGAAGTGCCGCGGTTCGGTCCGGAGATCGCATTAGCCCGAGGACAGGCCGACTGACAATGGGGGTTCGCGCTCAGGCCTTTCCTGTATCGAATCTCAGGATTTACCTGATTCTATGCCCTGCGCAAGGTGTCTAGAGTTAGTCCGCCATCGTACGAAGCGATAGCGAAACGTTCTTTTATTTCGAATACATCCGCAAGCCGGGGTGTGTTTGATCGGCACCATCGGATGATGCCCCATGAAAAGCGTACTTGCCTGGCTGCGGCAATGCTTGTCGAATCGCCCGAACGAGTCCGGCCAGCGTGACGTTGTCGATGTGATGCGGCAGGATTCACGGCCGGCCGGCGGCCACTCCGTTGCGGCTAATCGCCCGCCGCCCTCTCGCGCAGGTACCCGCAAGCAGAACGCCCGCACAGGTACCGGCGCGCCAGACCCCGAGTATCCCGAAGATTACGAACCGACGGTTCCCAACCTGAGAATCCTCGACGACGACCGGATGCAGAATGACGAGGTGCCCGGCTACGATCCCTACGATACTGTGCGCCTCGCCTTCACGCCGAAACAGAAGTAACTGTCGCTTCGAGCTTCAATCCGACAGCGCTTCCAGCACGGCGCGAAAACTCTGGGTGATCGCGGAGTCGGTGTTCGACTCGGCACCCGCATCCGAGTTCGCGATCGAGATATGTCCAAAGGGCTGACGGCCCAGGACCCAGGGCTTGTCGGCGTCCGAAGCGTACTCGGGTTCCCATAGCAGGTCCGGACTGTAGGAATACCCGTGTGCCCAGCGATTCACGGTGATCGCCGTGATGTCCTTGTCGGCATCGAATCCCGCGCCTGACAACGCCTGGTCGAGCTGGTCGCGAACGTGATGTTCGAACGTCGCGAACGGCGTCTCGAGCAAGCGGCGCCGGCCGGCCCGCCATTGTTCGGGGCCCTGGATGTCGTCGAAGTAGGGGACGTGGCACATGTGCAGCGTCATCGGCTGGTCCGGGTCGGCGCCGAAACGGTAGTCACCGATGGACACCGGGTAGTCGAGTTCGACCTGCTTGTAGAAGTCGTTGGTGTAGTAAACGAAGCGGGTGCCGAGCTCGGCGAAGGCGCGCCAGTTCGGCACGGCGACCTTCGTGTAAACCAGCGGCACCTTGACGTTGTAGGCGAGCCCCGCCTTTTGCGGTTCCGGCAATTCCGGGCAGATGTAGGGGATGGCGCTGTTGTAACAGGCCATGATGCACTTCTTTGCGCGCACCGTGTGCGCCTCCCCCGAGCGCACGTAGGTCAACAGGACGGCTTTCGAGTCGGCGCCGTGAACCACGTTGACTGCCGTGCTGTTCAGCCGAATTCGCACCGGCGCGTCGTTCCGGTCGAGCTTGCCGTAGTCGAGTCGAGCGGTCACGCTGTCTTCCATGCTCGAGCCGGGAAGCGCCTCCGGAATGAGGCTTCTCACGAGAAGCCTCGCGACCGACGCATTGCCGTCCGGGAAATGGAAAATGTACGGCTCGACGCCGCGCCCGCCCTCTTGCTGAACCGTGTACTCGAGTCCCGGCATGCCGCCGCCGTCGGTGTAGCCGAGAATATAGATAGCCGGCACTTCGTCCATGCCGACGCACCAGTAGCTCATGCCCCACCGCTGGTACATCTCGACGACCTGCTCGTCGACCTTGACATAATCCCGGAGGTAGCTGCGGTAACTGATCTTGCTGAGCAAAGCGACCTTCTCGTCGCGACTCATGCCGGGCAGGTAATCGCGCTTGTCCGTAAAGGCGCGCACGAGATCGGCTTTCGCCGTGTCGCTCAACGGCGTTTCCGCCGCAAACGCCTGCCACGGCTTGCTGCCGTAACCCGTGACGAGCTTGCGCTTGCCGTACGTCGCCTCGTCAAACGCGATGGCATAGGAAAGCCCCATCTCGCCGTAGAGGTCCTGGTCGAAATACTCGTAGAACCGCTGCACATCGATGCCGATGGCCTCGAGCAGGGCCCTGGAGGCATCGGTGTAGCCGGATGGCGTGTCGATCGACTCGGTGCCGCCATAGGCAATCTGGGTGCGGCCGCCGACCGTGAACTCGTTGCGCTTGGCGTGGCCGCCGAAGTCATCGTGGTTATCGAGAACCAGGATGCGCGCCGCCGGTTTCTCGCGGCGATAGAAATGCGCGGCGGAAAGCCCGCTGATGCCCCCGCCCACGACGACGAGGTCGTAGTCTTCCTCGACCGCTCCCGGCGGCCACGTCGTGCCGGCAACGCGCGCGTGCATGGTCTCCCAGGACCCGGCATGGCTGCCGCGCAGACCGGTCTTTGCGGGCGGGTAATAGTCCGGACCCGGCACGGTCGGCGATAGAGCGGCTCCGAAAACTTCGGTCCACGGCGTAAGGAGCGAGGCGCCGATGGCCACCTGCGTGCCATTGAGAAAATCCCTGCGAGTTACTTTGCGGGCCATGTGCCGAATCCTCCCCGTGCCGCTATTCGTCGCCGTCGATAAATCGCCGCGAAAGGTCTCCATAAGCGTCGATGCGCCGGTCGCGGAAGAACGGCCAGCCGTGGCGCATCGTCGCGACGGCACCGAGACGCAGCTCCTCGACGAACACGCACTCCTCGTCCCGGGGCGCTTTCCGCAGGATCTGGCCGTCCGGCGCGGCGATGAAGCTCTGTCCCCAGAACTCGATGCCGCCGTCACTGTCCGGGTCCGGTTCGAACCCCGTGCGGTTGACCGCCACGACGAAGCAGCCGTTGGCGATGGCATGCGAACGCTGCATGGTCTCCCAGGCCTCGTGCTGCGCGACGCCGACGTCCTGCTTCTCCTCGGGATGCCAGCCGATCGCGGTCGGGTAAAACAGGATCTCTGCGCCCCGCATGGCCGTCAGCCGCGCCGCTTCCGGGTACCACTGGTCCCAGCAGATGAGCGTACCGAGCGTGGCCTTTTCCGTCGCAAACGCCCTGAATCCCAGGTCGCCCGGCGTGAAATAGTATTTCTCGTAGTACCGCGGATCGTCGGGTATGTGCGTCTTGCGGTACTTGCCGACGTAGCCGCGCGCGCCGTCGATGACGGCGACCGTGTTGTGGTACAGGCCCGGCGCGCGCCTTTCGAACAGGCTCACGACGATCGCCGTGTCGTGTTCCGCCGCGAGTTGCGCGAAGGCTTCGACGCTCGGGCCCGGCACCGGCTCGGCCAGCGCGAAGAAATCCGCATCCTCGGTCTGGCAGAAGTAGCGTGACCTGAACAGCTCCGGCAGGCAGACGACGTCGGCGCCCTTTGCCACCGCCTCGCGCGTCATCTTCAGCGCTTTCGCGAAATTCTCGTCCGGGTTGTCCGACATCCGCATCTGCACGACGCCGACCTTTACCGATTTCTCCGCTGTGTTCTTGCTCATGACGTTTGCTACCTCACTGCTCGGCATTCGTCTCGAAATAAGTCTGCTTCCTGAAACACGCCATGTACTGCTCGAGGATCTGCATGCCAGGGGTCGGCCGCACGACACCGGCATCGATCTTTTGCCTGATGATGTCCTGCATGCGGCGCCGCAGGTCATTCGGGAAATACTGCACGTTAGCCAGGATGTCCTCGATCCCGGTGCCCGGGATGATCTTCTCGAGCCAGAAGTTGCCGTCTTCCTTGGCGTCGGCGTAGACGTGAATCTCAGACACCCGGCCGAACAGGTTGTGCGCGTCGCCCATGATGTCCTGGTAGGCGCCCATCATGAAGACGCCGAGGTAGTAGGGCTCGCCCGCTTCGAGCGCATGCAGCTCGAGGAAGTTCTTGTCTTCGTTCGAGGAGACGTACTGGCTGATCTTGCCGTCCGAGTCGCAGGTCAGGTCGACGAGTATCGTGCGCCGCGTCGGCCGCTCGTCGAGTCGCGCCAGCGGCATCACCGGGAACGGCTGGTCGATGGCCCAGTGATCGAGCATCGACTGGAACACCGAGAAATTGCACAGGTACTGGTCGACGAGCTTGTCCTCCAGTTCGCGGACCGCCGTCGGCTCGGGGTCGAGTTCGGCGGCGCGCAGGCAGCGGAGGGCGTTCGAACAGGCGCTCCAGTAGAGCCGCTCGACGCGGGCATTGTCCTCGAGCGACAGGTAACCCATGCCGAACAGCGCGGACGCTTCCTCGTGGGCGCCTTCGATATCATGAAACGCCTCGACGAGTTCCGCCGCCGGCGTGTCTGCCGTTGCCTCGTGACGCAGCCAGGTCAGCGTTTCGTGCAGCGCGTGTACCAGCCGGTGGGCATCGGCCGGCGGCTCGAAGTCGCTTTCCGAGCGATCCTTGCGAAACGCGCCGAGCGTCTCGACGACGAGCATCGAGTGATGTGCCGTCATGGCCCGGCCGCTTTCGGAGACGAGAATCGGGTGCGGGACCTTCCGCGCGTCGCAGACCTCCTTGACGGCCGAGACGACCGCGTTGGCGTATTCCTGCAGGCCGTAGTTGATGCTGCCTTCCTCGAAGCCCCCTGTATAGCTGACGCCGACGCCGCCCCCGACGTCGAGGTAGCGGATCGGAATGCCGCGCTCGATGAGCTCGGCGTAAATCTGGGACATCTCCTTTGCGGCCGAGCGCAGCTGCTGGATATCCGATATCTGGCTGCCGAGGTGGAAGTGCAGCAGCGCGAAACAGTCGCGCTTGTCCTCGGCCTCGAGTCGCTCGACGAGGTCCATCAGCTCCGGGAGCGAGATGCCGAACTTGGAACGGTAGCCGCCCGAATCCGCCCACTTGCCCGCTCCGCTGGTCCGCAGTCGGATACGGGCGCCGAACGTCGCTTCGCGCTCCTCGCGTTCCGCGATCGCCATGAGCTGCTCGAACTCGACGTATTTCTCGACGATCGGCACGACGTTCTTGCCGAGCCGCTGCGCGGCAACGATCAGCGACAGCATGGCGTCGTCTTTCACGCCGTTGCAGATCAGCAGAGTCTCGTCGGATTCCAGGTGCGGCAGCGTAGCGAGCAATTCGGCCTTGGACCCGCACTCGAGGCCGAGGCCGAACGGTTTGCCGGCATCGAGCACTTCCTCCACGACCTCGTGAAGCTGGTTGACCTTGATCGGGTAGACGCCGCGGTAGGTGTTGTCATAGCCAGCCGAGTCGATCGCCTCGGCGAACGCGCGGTTGAGGCGCTGCACCCGGGCGTGCAGGATGTCCTGGAAGCGCACGAGCAGAGGAAAGCCGACGGCACGCCGCCGCGCCTCGGCAATCACGTCCATGACGTCGATCGCGAGCGGCCGGTCGTCGAACGGTGTGACGGCGACGTGGCCTTTCTCGTTGATCGCGAAAAAGCCGTCGCTCCAGGCGGCGACCCGGTACAGGTCGGCCGCATCGTCGGTCGACCAGTCATCGATGGCAGTCATCAGGCGGTTTCCGTATCTACTGGTCGAGCACCGAGGCAAAGATCAGCGGCGCGACGATCGTCGCGTCGGACTCGATGATGTACTTCGGCGTGTCGGCCGACAGCTTGCCCCAGGTGATCTTCTCGTTGGGCACAGCGCCCGAGTACGACCCGTAGCTCGTCGTCGAATCGCTGATCTGGCAAAAGTAGCCCCATCGCGGCGTGTCCGCACGCTGCAGGTCTTGCTGCAACATCGGCACCACGCAGATCGGGAAGTCACCGGCGATGCCGCCGCCAATCTGGAAGAAGCCGATCGACGCGTCCTTGCACGTCTTCGTGTACCAGTCCGCGAGCATGACCATGTATTCGATGCCGCTCCTGACCGTGTGTGCGTTCTTGATTTCGCCGGTAATGCAGTGCGAGGCGTAAATATTGCCGAGCGTCGAATCTTCCCAGCCCGGGACGATGATGGGCAGGTTCTTTTCGCAGGCCGCCACCAGCCAGCTGTCTTTGGCATCGATCTGGTAGTGCTCCTCGAGTCGCCCGGAGCGGATCATCTGGTACATGAACTCGTGCGGGAAAAAGGCTTTCCCGTTCTTATCCGCATCGAGCCACAGGTCGAGCACGATGTCCTCGATGCGGCGGATGGCCTCTTCCTCGGGAATGCAGGTGTCGGTGACGCGATTCAGGTGCCGCGACAACAGCTCCTCCTCGTCGGCCGCGGTCAGTTCCCGGTAGTGCGGGACCCGCACGTAATGATCATGCGCCACCAGGTTGAAGATGTCCTCCTCGAGGTTGGCGCCCGTGCAGCACACGGCATGCACCTTGTCCTGGCGGATCATCTCGGCCAGTGAGAGCCCGAGCTCCGCGGTGCTCATGGCCCCGGCCAGCGTCATGAACATCACGCCGCCATCGTCGAGGTGCCGCTTGTACGCATCGGCGGCATCGACGAGGGCCGCCGCATTGAAGTGACGGTAGTGATGGTGAATAAAGTCGCGAATCGCGGTCATCGCTGGTACTCCATCCTGGTGATGTATTGCGGAGCCGGGCGCGGTGCCTGCGGCCGGCTGAAACCACCTATTTAAACACAGGAACCTGTTGCGTGAGGCAGTGAAACGTCCCGAGGCCGAGGACCAGATCCGTGCAGTCGATCGCAACGACCTCCCTGCCCGGGAAGCACTTTTCCAGTGCGCGGCGGGCCGGCTCATCGGCCGGGTCGTTGAACGCCGGCATGACGACGCTGCGATTGCCGATGTAGAAATTGGCGTAGCTGGCCGGCAGGCGATCGCCCTCGAAAACGACCGGCGCCGGCATCTCTATTTCGTGAACCTCGAGCCGCCGGCCGTCGGCCAGGCGGACCGAATCGAGACGTTCGCGATTCTCGGAGAGGGCCTCGTAATTGTCGTCGGCGCGGTCACTCTCGACGACAGTGACGACCGCGTCCTCGGCCACGAACCGGGTCAGGTCGTCGACGTGGCCGTCGGTGTCGTCGCCGACTATGCCGTCGCCGAGCCAGATGACCTGGTCGATGCCGAGGAATTCGCGCAGCCGCGACTCGATGTCGTCTCTCGTCATCGACGGGTTGCGGTTCGGGTGCAGCAGGCATTGCTCGGTGGTCATCAGCGCGCCGGCGCCGTTGACTTCGATGGAGCCGCCTTCGAGCACCATGTCGATCGACTCGCAGGGGACGCCGAGCGCAGCCGCCATTTGCGGCGGAATCGCGTCGTCGAGGTCGAACGGCGGGTACTTGCCGCCCCAGGCGTTGAAGCGAAAATCGAGCGCCAGCCCCTCGGGCCCCCGTTCCCCGTCGCGGGTCACGAAGATTGCCCCGTGATCGCGGCACCAGGCATCGTTGGTCGGAAAGCGGTGGAAAAGGACATTGGCGGGATCGGCCTGCCCTTCCAGCAGGCCCCTGACGCGCTTTTCATGGGCGGCGTCCAGCACGTTGATGCGCACCAGCTCGTGGGCCGACATCGCGGCGACGAAACGCACCATGACGGGCTCCACGGGCTCGAAGTTGCCGGGCCAGCTGTCGCGCTTGTGCGGCCACGAGATCCAGGTCGCCTGGTGCGGCGACCATTCGGCGGGCATGGCGAAGCCGCGCCGGGCGGGGGGCGGCGTAGTCGATTCATTGCTCATGCCCGCATTGTAGGAGGGAGCGGCCCGTTTGTTTATCGCTTTTTCGGCTGCGCACGGCCATTATCCAGTGATGAAAACAATACGCTGGGGCATCGTCAGTGCGGGCAACATTGCCAACACGTTCGCCAGCGACATCGTGCACGCGCCGAATGCCACGGCCGTCGCCGTCGCGGCGCGCCGGGCACGGGACGCCGAGGCGTTCGCGCGCGAGCACGGCATCGATCGGGCCTACGAGGGTTACGACGCATTGTTTGCGGACCAGGACATCGACGCGGTCTACGTCGCCACGCCGCATACCCTGCACCGGCCGAACGCCGTCGCCGCCATGAACGCGGGCAAGGCCGTGCTGTGCGAGAAGCCGCTGACGACGTCGGCGGACGAGTGCCGCCGGCTCCTCGACGCGGCGTCCCGGAGTGGCGTTTACCTGATGGAAGGGATGTGGACCTGGTTCCTGCCGGCCGTGCGCCGCGCGAAAGCCTGGTTCGACGCGGGTCGTATCGGGAAGATGCGGCACATCCGCGCCGACTTCGGCTACCCGAAGGCATTCGATCCGGACAGCCGGCTGTACGATCCCGTGCTGGCGGGCGGCTGCCTGCTGGACATGGGCATCTACCCCATCGCGATCGCGCGCCTGTTTGCAGGAAGAGCGCCCGACGACGTCCAGGCGACGGTACGCCGTGCGCGGAGCGGCGTGGACGACGACGTCGTGATGACCTTCGTTTATCCGGACTGCACGGCCGCGCTGGCCACGTCATTCCGCTGCAAGCTGCCCAATACCGCCTGGATCGTCGGCACGGAGGGTTACATCGAAATCCCGCATTTCTGGTCCGCCCGGGACTGCCGCCTGGTCGTCATGCACGATGTCGTCGACGCGTTCACGGACGAACGCGAGGGCTCCGGCTTCGAGTTCCAGATCGAGGCGGTGAGCGCCGATGTCATCGAGGGCAGGACGCAGTCGGCCGTGGTGACGCACGCCGACAGCCTGGCCTTTGCGAGCGACATGGATCGGGTGATGGCCCTCGCATCGGCCTGAGCTGCCTTGTTCATGCCGATGCGGCAGTTTCGCTCTGCAGCTTCGCCAGGATCTCATCAATCGGCGCGGGCTTGCCGATGTGAAAGCCCTGCACATAGTCGACTCCGGTACGACGGAGTATCTGCACGGTTGCCTCGTCGATGACGTATTCTGCGATGCTCTGCAAACCCATGGTCTTCGCGACCTGGCATATGGCCTCGACCATCGACAGCGAGACCTCGTCGGTGGTGACCTCGCGGATGAAGCTGCCGTCAATCTTCAGGTAGTCCACAGGCAGTTCCTTCAGGTAACCGAACGAGCTCAGTCCGGCACCGAAATCGTCGAGGGAGAACCGGCAGCCCATTTCACGCATGTTCCGGATGAACTCCATCGCTTCCTTCATGTTCGAGATGGCCGCCGTTTCGGTGATTTCGAAACATACCCGGTTGCCGGGCACCGGGGACCGGTCCAGTTCGTCTGCCACATAGGCGAGGAAGCCGGCATTCGTCAACGATTGCCCGGAGAGATTGATGCAGAACACGGCGCCGCTCGCGTCGATAGCGTCCCAGCGTTTGCCAAGTGCAAGCAGTGTATTGCGGATGACCCAGCGATCGATTTGCGGCATCTGCTGATAGCGCTCGGCGGCCGGCAGGAACTGGCCGGGCAGGTACAGCTCGTCATGGTCGAACAGGCGTACGAGAATCTCGAAGTGCGTCGGCCAGCGCTCGCTGGCAAGTGGCGCCACGGGCTGGCAGTAGAGGCGGAAACTGTCGTCACGCAGGGCTTGCTGCACACGGCCGATCCATTCGATTTCCTCCGTGCGGCGCACGAGCGACGTGTTGCTGTCCTCAAATATCTGGACACGATCGCGACCGCCCTCCTTGGCCGCCTTGCAGGCGATCTCGGCGGACGCGAGTACGCCGACGATACTCTCGGTGCCGGCATCGATCGAAGCGACGCCGATGCAGGCGGAAACATCCAGTTGGCGCTGGCTGGAAACCACCTTGAGATTGCTGATCGCCGCCAGGATCTTGTCGGCGATGCGGCGCCCCTGGTGCGCGTCGCAGGACGCCCCGAGCACTGCAAATTCGTCGCCGTCGAGACGTGCAAGGTGGTCCGAATCTCGCAACGTGGTGCGCAGCACTTTCGCAACACGTCGAATCAGATTGTCGCCCTCCTGATGGCCGAGCAGGTCATTGACGACGTGGAGCTGGTCAATGTCGATATGAAGCAGGGAGTAATGCGCATTGCGGGTGCGGGCGTTGCCAAGTGCGCTGACGAGAACGGACTCGAAGCCGCTCCTGTTCATCAGGCCCGTCAGCGAGTCATGATGAGTGTGGATGATACGGCTGGCCTTCTTCGCCATGACTTCGAGGAGATTGCGGTCGCCGTTCGTGAAAGCGTACCTGCCTGGGTGGGCAACGACGGCCAGCATGCCGATGGCGGTGCCGTGGTCGTCCTTGATAGGCATGGCGAGCACGTTCTCGGGACGGCCGCCAAGCAGCCGCTTGCGATCGATTTCGTCCGTGGCGTTGATGACGATACTTTCGATTTGAGACTCGACGCGATCGTAGACGCCTGACTCCAGCAGCCCGAGCAACGCATCCGCGTCGCCGGGTGGCGTGCTGCTGATGCTGCGCAGATTCAGGCCGAGGTCGCGGCAAATCAGCGAGGCAACCGCGACATCGAGATAGTCGGCGCAATTGTGCACGAGCGTCGTGAGTGCCTCCTGGCCTTCCTCGACCTGATCGACATGCTCGTGCGTCGAGTACATCAGGCTGAGTTCCTCGTAGCGTTCGGTTAATTCGACCGCGAGCTGGTCGCACTCGGCCTGCAGCTCCAGCTCCTCCTGGAGAAAGGCCCGTGCATCGGCGAACGCGCGTCGCAACGGGCCGGGTGCGGTGGACATGGGTACGCTGGGCAGCAGATCGTAGGCTGCGATCAGCCAGGCGACCCTGTCGTGCTCGCGCATGCTCAACGGTGCGCGAAATTGCAGCCGCCGGGGCTGCAGTTGGCGGCGCTCGATGCCCGGGCCGAACTCGCTCCAGGGCACCATCGGATCATCGTCGCTGTCGTCGACGGCCCGGGTTCCGATGTCGACCTTCCAGAAGAGGTGGTCATGCCGGTCCCTGATCTCGAGCCTGACGGCGCCGGGAAACAGGCGCGGCAGCAGGCGCTCGTACTTCTTCATCGACAGGGAATTGAGCAGCTTGGGAATCATGTCAGGTCCTGGTCTGTGCCGCATCGTCGTCGAGGCTGCGGCGGATGATCGCGACGAGCCGCCGGACGCTCACGGGCTTTTCCATGAATTCGAGGTTCTCGAAGTTGCGTGTCCAGTCGCGGTGCTCGAGCTCGGTGCGGGAGGTGAGTACGACGATCGGGAAGGTCCGGTCCGGAAACTGCTCTTCGATCGCTGCGCAGAGCTGCCTGCCGTTCATGCGCGGCATGTCCACGTCCGTGACGAGAAAATCCGGCATGCCATTGCACAGCTTCACGAGGCACTCGCTACCGTTGGACGCCGTGTCTACCGCGAAGCCGGCCTCCTCGACGCCCAGGCGCAATACCCGCAACACCGGCGCGTGGTCGTCGACAATTAGCACTCGTTTGGCCGTCATATCGCCTGCCTGACCGCCGTCGTCTCTTTCCACAGGTCGATGGTGAACTCGGCACCGTCGGCGCGATCACGATCGAGAGACAACGAGCCGTTATGCAGTTCAACGATCCGCCTGGTAAGCGCCAGGCCCAGGCCGTGGCCGCCGACGGCCCGGACACGCTCGTCATGGGAGCGGTAGAATTTCTCGAATATGTCGCCGGCTTCGTCATTGCTCACGCCGATGCCCGAGTCGGCAACCCGAATTCGTGTCGCGTCCCCGGTTTCCTCGATCGACAACCGTACGGTGCCCCCCGCGCGGTTGTACTTGACCGCATTGCTGAGAAGGCTGGTGATTGCAATGCGCATGAGGTCTTTATCGACATGGACCGGGTTCATTTCCTTGGGCGCATCGAACTCGAACTCGAGCGCTTCGGCGCCGGCCATGTTGCGTGCCTCCTCGAGCGCCTCGGCAGCAACGTTCCGCAGGCGCACCGGGCTCTTGTGGGGCGCCAGGCTGCCGTTCTCGATCTGATGTATGCTGCGCAGGGTGTTGATCAGGCTGCTGAGCCGGGCGACTTCGTCGCCGATCGCGTTGGCCGCTTCGATGCGCAGTTCCTCGTCCTTGCCGGCCTCGGAGAGAAGCAATTCACTGTATAAGCCGAGCACGTTCAGCGGCGACTTGAGTTCGTGTGACAGGTGGGCGACGAATTCGTCCTGCGCGCTGCGGCTTGATGCTTCCTGGTCGGCAACCGGAAGATTGCGAGTTTTGGCCTTGGTCGGCCGGACGTCGGGTTTCCGCAGGAGATGGAAGACCATAGCGAACATGAACGCGGACAGGGCGCCCATCGCCAGTTGCATGCTCTGGCTGCCGGTCGCCGTGACCCGGCCATCGGCGCGGAACTGGAACACGAAAAATACGATTACGGCGATCGCGGCGACGGACGCTATGGCGACGGCAAGTCCTATTCGATCCGATTCCATGGTTGTCCTTGTCGCAGCGGAAGGTCAGCAAGGTGCCGGGCAGTTGCCGCCATCAGGCAGCTGCACCTTGTTTATATCGGCATGAGGCGGCGATTCTTTAGCAATTACAGCGCCTGCGGAGGAAGTGCCAATGAGCCACCGGGAACACCACCGATCCCATCGAACGGGCTGGCTGCGCGCGGCCGTACTGGGCGCCAATGACGGTATCGTTTCGACGGCGAGCCTGATCATCGGCGTTGCCGCCGCGAACTCGGCCCAGGAGCACATCATCATCGCCGGTCTGGCGGGCCTGGTGGCGGGCGCGATGTCGATGGCCGCGGGTGAATACGTCTCGGTAAGCTCGCAGGCGGATACCGAGGAGGCCGATCTGCGGCTCGAAAGGGAGGCCCTCGACAACGATTACGACCTCGAGCGGGACGAACTGGCGTCGATCTACGAGGGGCGTGGGCTCGATCCGGGCCTGGCGCAACAAGTCGCCGGGGCGCTGATGGAGCACGATGCGCTGGGCGCGCATGCGCGCGACGAAATCGGCATCTCCGAGGTACAGGCGGCAAGGCCGCTGCAGGCGGCGTGGTCATCGGCAGCGGCGTTCACCGTGGGTGCCGCGCTTCCGTTGGCCGTGGCCGCGACGAATCCCGGACCGAACCAGATGGCTGTCGTCGCCGCCGCGTCGCTGGGTTCCCTGGCGCTCCTCGGCGGCGTTGCCGCGCGGGCCGGCGGTGCGCCGATCGCCAGGGGCGCCGTGCGCGTGACGTTCTGGGGCGTGCTTGCGATGACACTGACGGCGCTGGTCGGGCGCCTGTTCGGCGTGTAGTACGCCGTTACGGCAGGTCCCGGCATTCCCGCAGCGCCGACAGGCCGGCACTGTCTTCGCCCGGCCGCGACGCCGGCACACGCGCCCAGACGGCCCCCTGCTTCAGGGCGATGACGTCGCCCTCGGCGATCGGTTGCCACGGTTCGTCGTCGGTCAGCGGCACGCTGGCGACCAGCGCCAGTTCCTGGGCGACGGGGGCCAGCATCACCCCGGACTCGGCAAGATCGACCGCCTGCTCGTTGGACGAACGGACCAGCAAGTGCAAGCCCGGAGGACGCTCGTTGCCGTCCTTCTGTTTGCGGACGTGTGCGTGAACGAAGAGCGTGTCGCCGTCGGCGTACACGAAATTGAAAGGTCCTGACGCACGCAGGGAGGCGGCGAAATCCGCCACGATGTCGAGGCGTACGTCGACGGGCGGCACTTCGCCGGGCCCGCGGGTCCAGAGATCGCCGAGCTTTTCCAGGAGGCAGCAAAAGGCGTGTTCGGAGTCCGTGTCGCCGACCGGCATGAAGCGGTTCGTCCGCAGGCGGCAGGTGTCCCTGACGCCCGGCAGGTTTCCGTTGTGCGCGAACACGTGCGCCCGCCCGCCGAGTTCGCGCTGGAACGGCTGGGTGTTGCGCAGTGCGGGTTCGCCCTGGGTGGCGAGGCGTATGTGGGACAGCACGAGATTGCTCGGAGGCCCGTTCACCTCCATGAAGCGCACCAGGTCGCTTTCCGCGGCCGGGCTGGGCTCTCGAAGCAGGAAGACATCGCGTTCTTCGAAGTAGGCAACGCCCCAGCCGTCCTTGTGCGGCCCGTTGAGACCGCCGCGCCGGGCCAGCGTCTCCAGCGAAAAGCCGACCGAGGTCGGGTAGCGGCTCGACATGGCAAACAGCTCACACACTGCCTTCAGGCCCACTCAGTGACGGATGTGCAGGCAAGGTAAGCACATCGGCCCTGCCGATTCGACCGACCGCGTAGCAGTTTTCGAACCGGGCCAGGGTCCATGCGCCTTGACGGCGCGGACGGCGCCGATTTCGCCATCCACATTTCGTACCGATTTGTAACCGTGATAGTGGAGCTCGAACCACCTGGCGTACCATCCCGGGGCATGGCTCATTCGAAAACCTACCTGCCCAGCAAGGTCTGTGCCGTGTGCCGGCGCCCGTTCACGTGGCGGCGCAAGTGGCGCAAGGACTGGGAGGCCGTGACGTACTGCTCCAAGCGCTGCCGCGGAGATCGGTCTGGCGATGCCGGAAGGGCCTGAGATACGTCGCGCGGCAGACCGGGTTGCCGCCGTGCTCGTTGGCCGCGCGATCCGCAAGGTCGAGTTTGGCTTGCCGCAGCTCCGACGTTTCGAAAAGGCGCTGAAGGGGCGGGTCGTCACGGCCGTCGATACTCACGGCAAGGCCATGCTGACGCACTTTGACAACGGCCTGAGCATTTACAGCCACAACCAGCTTTACGGCCGCTGGTATACGGTACGCGGCTCCCGGATGCCGGAGACCCGGCGGCAGTTGCGCATCGCGTTGCAGACCGAATCGCACAAGGCACTGTTGTACAGCGCCTCCGACATCGAGGTGCTCGACAAGGCGGAACTGGCAGTGCACCCCTACCTCACCAGCGTCGGTCCGGACATTCTCGACGATGCGCTGTGCGCCGCGGACGTCGTCGACAGGCTCTGCGAGCCGCGGTTTCGTCGGCGAGCGCTCGGCAGTCTTTATCTCGACCAGCGGTTTCTAGCCGGCAACGGCAACTACCTGCGTTCCGAAATCCTCTGGGCGGCCGGCCTGGATGCGACACGCACGCCCGGAACGCTGCCGCGTCGAGAGCTTGCGACGCTGGCGCGGGAAACACTCAGGATCGCGCGCCGCTCCTACCGCACGCGAGGCGTTACGGTCACCGGCTCGCTGGCAGCCTCTCTGCGGGCGGCCGGTCTAACGTATGGAGAGTACCGATTCTACGCGTTCGGACGGACCGGCCTGCCCTGTCATCGGTGCGGTGCCCCGATCGAGCAACGACGCATGAGCGGCCGCAACCTGTTCTTTTGCCCGTCCTGCCAGTCGGCTACCTAGGACTTGTCCGCGGCTGCGATCTTCGGTGTCTTCCACGGCCTTCCCTGGCGGCGGCGCTCCGGCCCCTCGTAATCTGCGGTCTTGTCGTCACCGACGCTGAAGAAACTCACGAGCTCGCGCATACGCTGCGCCTGTTCGCCCATCTGGGTGCTCGCGGCGGCTGTTTCCGAAACGAGGTCCGCGTTTTGCTGCGTCATGCCGTCCATCTGGATGACGGCGTCGTTGACCTGTTCGATACCGAGCGATTGTTCCCTGGATGCCGTCGCGATCGACGCAACGATCTTGGATACTTCCTTCACGTAGTCCACGATCTTGTCGAGTTTCTCGCCCGACGCCTCCACCAGCCGCGAACCCTCGCCGACCTTGGCCACGCTGTCCTCGATGAACTCCTTGATCTCGCTGGCGGCGGTTACGCTGCGGCCGGCGAGATTCCGGACTTCGGATGCGACGACCGCGAATCCGCGGCCGTGCTCGCCAGAGCGGGCGGCTTCTACCGAGGCATTCAACGCGAGCAGATTGGTCTGAAACGCGATTTCATCGATGACGCCGATGATCTCGGAGATTTTCGCGCTGGACTGCCGAATCTCGGCCATCGCGTCGACTGCCTGGCCGGCCACCTGGCCCCCCAGTTCGGCCTGTTCGCGGGCCGTCATGGCGATCTCGTTGGCCTGCTGGGCGCTTGCGGCATTCTGCTTCACCGTCGCCGTCATTTGTTCCATCGAAGACGCCGTCTCTTCGAGGCTCGCGGCCTGTTGTTCGGTTCTCGAAGCCAGGTTCACGCTGCCGGATTCTATCTCGGCGGCTTTGGTGCTGACGAGCCGGGAGCTGGACTTGATCTGCGACATGACGTCGGCGAGCTGTGCAATCGTCGCGTTCGCATCGGATTTCAGTTGGCCGAACGCTCCCTGGTAGTTGCCGGCAATGGTCTGGCTCAGGTCGCCCCGCGACAGGGCGCCGAGGACGCGAACGGTCTCGTCGATAACACCCTCTGTCGCTGTGACCAGTTCATTGATGCTGACGCTCAGCGTATGGAAGAAGCCGCTCTTGGTGTCGCTGTCTATGCGGCGGCTCAGATCGCCGATCTTGGCCGCGTCCACGAGTTCCTGGACTTCGCGCTCGACCCCGACTTCCTCCGTGCGATCCGTCCATTCGACCACGGTGCCGATGCGCACTCCCGAGTCGTCCACAACGGGACTGGCGACGAACAGCAGTGTGCGCCCGCCGATCAACAGTTCGTCGGCGCACTGGTCGATCAGGTCCTGCGCCACGTCACGGCTGCCGTCGAAGGACCCAATCAGCGCCGTCAATGAGCTGCCGCGCAGGTCCTGTGCCGAGAAGCCCGGAAGCTCGCTGCGAATGTCCGCCTCGGCCGTAGCAAACAGGCTTTCGACCGAGCTGTTCATGTAGATGATCTCGCCGTCGGCGTTGGCGACCATCACGCTGGATCCGACCGTGTCCAGCGCCTGCTGGACCCTGCCCATTTCCCGGATCAGCGTGCGTCCTTTCTCGATCTGCTCGCGCAACTTTCCCTGCATCAGCGCCAGTGCTCGCATCAGCTCCGCCGCTTCGTCCTGTCCGCGCGTATCGACCGTGCTGTCGAGATCGCCGGCACCGATCCGCTCGGCGATGTGGAGTACGCTCGAGAAGGCGGCATTGACGCGCCGCCGTACCAGGACCCCGAAGAGAAGCACCACGACGACGACGGCTATACTTGCAACGATCATGCCGCTGCGGCTCATCGCGATGACGCGCGTCGAACGCGCGCTGGCCGAGTCGGTGGTTTCCTGCGCAATGCGCGACAGCTCACTGAGGCTTTCCAGGAGCGCACCGATTGCGCCATGCGAGGCCGCCGCCGCCTGCTGCGCGGCAGCATTCTCCTGGACCCAGGCGAGCCGCAACGCATAGGCTGAACCGACGTCTGCCATGGCAAGTTCGGAAAGCTCGTCGACAGCCTCCGCGAGCGTTGCGATCCTCTCCGCCAGGGCGGGATCTTCACCGGCGGCTTTCTTCAAACCCTGAAAATCCTGCTCCAGCAGCGCAACGGCCTGGCTCAGGCGGTTTTCCCTGAGCGAGATGATCGCGTCGGGCGTGGTTTCGAGCATCAATTGGCGGACGAGGCTTGCCAGCGTGACGACGTCATAGCGAACCGTTGCTGCCAGCGCCGGGATGTTGTTGCCGGCGCTGCCGAGCGCATTCACCAGCGCGTTGCGAAGCGCCGGATCGATGACGCCGGATTCGCCGATCTGCCCCAGCCGGCGGTCGAGCGCTCGTCGCTCGCGAAACATCGCGAGTCGCGTCTTGCCCGTGATGGCGTCGGCGCTCCGGTCACTGGCGGCGACGACGGCCTCGATACGCGCGCGAAGCTCGTCGAGCTGCGCGGCAAGCCGCGCCGAGCGGGCACTGGCGGCCTGCAGTTCCGCGTCGCGCTCGATGAACTCGCCGTATTGGCGCCGGACCGCGTTGAGTGCCGCGGCCGCATCGGGCAGGTTCTCAACGAGCGTGCCGATCTCCGCGTATTGTTTCTCAATGGCGGCGACCGAATTGGCCTGATGCTGCCCTGGATCGGATGCGTCGCTGCTTCGTGCCGACAGCAACTGGCGCGTCAGCTCGCTCACGGTCGCGTAGATCTGGACGTCCTGCTTCATCAGCGGGAGCGCCGCCTCGGTGAGCTGTTTCTGGTGGCGATCGAGCAGGCTGACCGAAATGAGTCCTGTCGCACTCAGCGCAAGCACGGCGACGATCGACACCGCGACGAGCAGGAGCAGGAGTGTCCGGATGCGCAATTTCGTCAGCATGAGTTCCTTTCCGTGAAGCCCGGCCAGGCGGACCGTGAATCAGCCGGGTGACGCCCGGTCAATCACCTGTGGTCCCGGAGCTCGGTCCAGTTCAGTGGTTCGAAACCGTCCCCGCGAATCACCGTAGGCCAGACTTTGTGGCTCGCCTGGTGGTTTCCGGGCGAGAACGAGACAGGCACATCAATGCCGATGTCCAGGTCGTACAGGCTTTCCAGCGCGTCAACGACCTTTTCGCGCGTCACGTCGCCCTCGATGCGCCGCAGGCCCTCGACGAAGATCCGGGCCGCGAGATAGCCCTCGAGGCTGACAAAACCGGGCTGCGCACTGCCATCGAACTCGGCGAGGTCCCTGCGGTAGGCATCGACCCCCGCGAGGTCGGACTCGAAGTGCGGGACGACCTGCGTAATGATCACGCCTTCTCCGTCCTCGCCGAGCGCTTGCTTGAGCGCCTGGCTGCCGACGAACGAGACGTTCAGAAACAACGCCCCGGGCAGATCTTGCCTGGCGAGCTTGATGAACTCGGCGCACGGCCCATAGGCGCCGACCATGATGATCGCCCGTGGTTCGACCGCGCCGCTCAGGATCGTGAGAAGCCCTTCCTCGACGTTCCTGGTGTTGCGCTCGTAACGGCCATGCGCAAGCTGGCTCGCGCCGGAGAATCCGTTCGCTTCGAGTGCCTTGACGGCGCCCGAGTAGCCGGCGTCTCCGTAACCGTCATTCTGTGTAAAGAAGGCGATCTCTTCGGGGCGAATCCCGGCTTCGAGCAATCCGCCAATCATTGCGGCGGTCTCTTCGGCGTAGCTCGCCCGGTAATTGATGACGTAACGATCCGGCGGTTCCTTGCGCAGCACGCCTGCGCCCGTAAACGCGCCGAACAGCAGGGTCTTCAATTCGTTGGCGATCGGTACCGTGACGATGGCCGTCGGCGTACCGACATTGCCGATGAACGCCACTACGCCTTCGTCCACGAGCTGCCGGGTGTTCGGCGCCGCTCGCTTGGGTTCATAGCCGTCGTCGACGGCAACGAGTCGCAGCGTATGCCCGTTGACGCCGCCCGCCTCGTTGACCTTGTGAAAATAGGCGTCGACGCCGAGCCGCACGCCCTGTCCCAGCGCCTCGGCCGGGCCGCTCAATGCGGTCGACATGCCTACCTTGAGTTCGCCGGCCTGCGCGAGCGCTGAAACGGTTACGAGTGCCGCCATAACAGTGATCCAGACACCGTTGCGCATAGTGCGGCGATAAAGCCCCTTCGAATTCATTGCCCTCTCTCCAGTGTCCGTCGGATCGCGGCGCGAGATGCGGCTGGCGCCGTAAACGCTGCTGGCCTTCTGATAACCCTGTTGACGTATCGGCCCGCCGACGGAGATCTTTAGCCGGGCGGGCTAGGGCTCGTCGGCCAGGCTGGTGCTGCGCGTTATCGCCTCCCACTTGTGTTTGCCGCCGCGCAGCCAGCGAACGAGGCCCTGGAAACGCCAGATAGCCGTGAGCTGCCGAAAACCGAAGTTCTCGACGATGGCGATGAGATAAAGCAGCGCCAGCTGCCTGAACTTCGGGTACATATGAAATGAGAGCTCCTCGAGCATGATGGCGCTGGTCGACAGCAGCACGCCGAGCCCTATGGCCAGGGTGAGGAAGATCGCAGCCTCGGGCCATGACAGCCAGCCCATGTAGCCGCATACCGCGATGAACACGTAGCCGGCGACCTCGATGATCGGGCCGAACAGCTCGAACACGACGTAGAACGGGATCGCGACCCATGACACGGCGCCGCCGTTGCGGTCGCCGATCAGTGAACGATTGAGCGCGAGCGACTGCCCGAGCCCGTGCTGCCAGCGTACGCGCTGGCTCTTCAGGTCGCGCAGGTTTTCCGGCGCGTCCGTCCAGCAGACCGGGTCCGGCACAAAGGTGATGCGGTACGGCCGGCCACTCGCCTTCATCAGCCGGTGCAGGCGCAGCACCAGTTCCATGTCCTCGCCGACCGCGTCGGGATTGAAGCCGCCGGCCTCGACGAGGGTCTCCTTGTGAAACAGGCCGAACGCGCCGGAGATGATCAGCAGGCCGTTGATCGGCGACCAGCCCATGCGGCCGAACAGGAACGCCCGCAGGTACTCGACGACCTGGACGAGCGCCAGGAAGTTGCGCGGCAGCCCGACTTTTTCGAGAAAGCCTTTTCGGACCGTGCAGCCGTTCGCGATGCGCACGGTGCCGCCGACCGCCACCGTGGTCGGGTCTTCGAGGTACGGACGCACCACGCGGCGCAGGCTGTCGGGCTGCAGCACGGAGTCGGCGTCGACGACGCACACCAGCGGGTAGCGGCAGGCGTTGATGCCGGCATTCGATGCGTCGGCCTTGCTGCCGCCGTTCTCCTTGTCGACGACGCGCAGTTTGCGCTCTTTCGTCGACCGGTAGATGCCGCGGACGGGCTTCGACTTGACGCGTGCGCGATAGGCCTCGGGAAACCGGCGCATGTCGAATGCGTCGAGCAGCTTCTCCAGCGTGTCGTCCGACGAACCGTCGTTGACGACGATCAGTTCGAACTGCGGGTATTCGAGTTGCAGCATCGCCTTGACCGACGTGATGATCGACGCCGACTCGTTGTAGGCCGGCACGACGATGCTGATCGGGATGTCGAGAGCCGAGAAGACGTTCTCGGCCTCGTATTGCGCCGCCGTCTGCAGGTACTTGCGAATGCCGATTGCCGCGATGACGTTTTGCAGCAGGTAGCCGAGATTGATGCCGACGAAGTAG
>JBFGYM010000001.1:0-56933 GCA_041587435.1 Woeseiaceae bacterium | reverse complement strand
GAACAGCCGGCGTCGATGCCCGGAATGGCCGTCAGTATGTTCGGCAAGCCCATGTGCATGCCCATCATCGGCATCTTCATCGCCGGGTTGCCGGCGGCGGTTACCTGCAGGTTGAGTTTCTTGAGCAACAGGGGCAGGCCGTAGAAGGTGAAAAACATCGTGACGGGCAGGCCCATCGCCGCGGCCGTCGTGGCCAGGATGAACGGCGGGTACGCCCAGTCGAGAGACCCCTTGGTCACAATGATGGACATGCTTTTTTCTTCAGCGGACATTTCTCGGCACCTCGGTCATGGTAAGGGGTATGCAGCTAGCGCATATCAGATTATCAGAATTGTCTTTATTAGGGAAATATAATATTCTCGTTCGATGACCGTCAGCGCGCCGTTTTTCGTGGGCAGCGAGATCTACCGAAAGCCGGCTTTCGCTCGCAATCACCCGCTCAACATCGTCCGCCATGCAGCCGTCGTCGACCTGTTGAAGATGCTCGGCTGGCTCGACGAAGCCGCGTTCCGCGAGAGCCGCCCCGCCACCGTCGAACAGCTGGTCGAGTTTCATAGTCGTGCGTACGTGCGGGCACTGCAATACGCAAACGCCACAGGGTCCGTCGAGCGCGACGTGCGCGAGCGCTACCGGGTCGGCACCTTCGAGAATCCGCTCTTTGAGGGACTGTTCGAACGTGCGTCGATGACGGTCGGCGGTTCGATCCTCTCGGCCGAACTCGCGAGCCGCGGGCACGTCGTGTTCCATCCGACCGGCGGCACGCACCACGGGCGGTCGGACCGTGCCAGCGGCTTCTGCTATTTCAACGATCCCGTGTTTGCCATCCTGACCCTCCTGAAGGAAGGCCGGCGCAGCGTTCTCTATGTCGATCTCGACGCCCATCATGGCGACGGCGTCGAGGATGCGTTCGTCGACGAGCCACGCGCGACGACCCTGTCGCTGCACGAGGCGAAACGCTGGCCCTTCAGCGGCACGAGCTCGCGGCCCGAGGCGGGTGTTTACAATCTCGCGGTGCCGCGCGGCCTGAACGACAGCGAGTTCGGGTTTCTCTTCGAAGGCGCCGTGGTGCCGCTCGTGGACTGGGTGCAGGCCGATGCGCTCGTGCTGTGTTGCGGCGCGGACTGCCTCGCGGGAGACCCGCTGTCGACGATGGAACTGTCCAACGTCGCGCTCTGGGACGCCGTCGACAAGCTGATCGCGCGCGGGCTGCCGACCGTCATCCTCGGCGGCGGCGGCTATAATCCATGGACCGTGACCCGTTACTGGGCCGGCATGTGGGGCCGCATCAGCGGGCGGCCGTTCCCGGAGCGCCTGCCGCCGGAAGCGACGGAGTACCTGTGCAACATGAAGTGCGATCTCGTTGACGAGGACCACATGCGCGAGGAATGGTTGACGACGCTGGCGGACACTCCGCACCCCGGGCCCATCCGCGACGAGATACGATTGCTCGTTGACGCTTTTTGAGGAAACGACGGTATGACCTGGCTGAATGCGCTGCTCACGATCGAGGACCTCGAGGACGCCGCTTTCGACGCGGATCTCGTCGCGCAGTTCGAACGCCGCGCCGACCGTGTCGTATCGCGGCCGATCCGATTTTCGACCCCGACTTTCAAGGAGTACGAGACGTCGGAGCTCGAGGGCTGCGGCAAGAACAGCTTCCCGGCGTTTTCCATCACGGCCGGCGAGTGCGGACTGAACTGCGATCATTGCCAGAAGAAGATCCTCGAGCCGATGATTCCGGCGACGAGCCCGGCCATGCTGGACGAAAAAGTCCGCCACCTGGTGAAGACGCAGGCCCTGAGCGGCTTTCTCCTGTCGGGCGGCTCGAACCGCAAGAACGAGATTCCGTACGGCCGTTACATGCCGGTCATCGAGGGGCTCAAGCGCGACTTCCCGGGCCTCAAGATCGCCGTGCACACGGCGCTGCTCGACGAGCGCCGCGCGAAGCAGATGGAATCGGCCGGCGTCGACACGGTGATGATGGACGTCATCGGCGCGCAGGAGACGATCGAGCAGGTATACAAGCTCCGGCGTCCCGTGGAGGACTTCGAGAAGACGCTGGCAGCACTGTGTTCCACGTCGATGGAGGTCACGCCGCACATAGTCGTCGGGCTGCACTACGGGCAGATCCTCGGCGAGGCCAATGCGCTGGACATGATCAGCCGCTACGACGTCAACGCGCTCGTGCTCGTCGTGATCATGCCGTTCTACGCGAAACCGGGCACGTTCGTCACGCCCGGAACCTCGGACGTCGGCCGCATCTTCCTCGAGGCGCGCGAGCGGCTCGCCGACCAGCAGGTGCTGCTCGGCTGTGCGCGGCCGCCCGGCATGCACAAGCGCGTCACGGACGCCTACGCCATCATGGCCGGGCTTGACGGCATCGCGTTCCCGGCCGACGGGGCCGTGTCGGTCGCGCACACGATCGGGCGCCCGTTCGAACAGGCGCATTCCTGCTGCTCGATCAAGGTGGGCAGCGACATCAAATCACGACTGCAGGCGTCGTTCGCCGCTTGAGGACAGACAATATGGGTTGCAGACAGCACAAGAATGGTGACAGTTTCGGTGACAGTCACCTTAACTCCCCTGACCAACGTGGCAGGGGCGACAGCTCGGCCGGAGTTAAGGTGACTGTCACCGAAACTGTCACCAATATGGAGCCCCGCTTGCCCGGCAAGACGCCCGTCGAACGGCGCAACGGCAAGCCCGTCAAGGCGAACGACATTCCGCCCGAAGGCGTTTACCTGCCGAACAACAATTTCCTCGCGCCGCACATGAAGTCGCCGGAATACGTGCAGCTGTCGAACGCGGCCGCCATCACGCTCGGGATCATGGGGGGCCGCATGTACGGTTGCGACTGCACGCGCTGCCTGAACCTGTTGCTGACGTACCCGGAAGGATGCCGCGCGAACTGCGCCTACTGCGGCCTTGCGCGCCATCGCGAAGCCGAGCGCGATTACGCCGATCGCAACTTCATCCGCGTCGACTGGCCGGCCGTGCCGATGGCCGACATCGTCGACATCGTCGCCAGGGATCCCGACGCCAGCCCGTTCCACCGCATGTGCATTTCGATGATTACGCACCCGCGCTCCGAGGACGATACGTTCACGGTTCTCAAGCAATGGACGGACCGCATCGACCCCGGCGCAATTCCCGTGTCGATCCTGTCGAACCCCACGACGATGACCCGCGACGACGTCCAGCAATGCAAGGACCTCGGCGCGGATATCTTCACCGTGGCACTGGACGCCGCAACGCCCGAGATCTTCGACCGGACGCGCGGCAAGGGCGTGCAGTCGCCGCACAAGTGGCAGAAATACTGGGATATCCTGCTAGAGGCGAGGGACATTTTCGGCGCCGGCAAATTCGGCGCACACATCATCGTCGGCATGGGCGAAACGGAGTACGAGGTCCTGAACCTGGTCCAGGAGCTCGTGGACCTCGGCGGTCACAGCCACATGTTCTGCTTCTTCCCGGAGGACGGTTCGCTCATGGATCACCTGCCCGCGACGCCGCGCGACCAGTGGCGCCGCGTGCAGCTCGCGCGCTACCTGATCGACTACCGCGGCGTCCGTGTCGGACAGATGACGTTCGACGACCAGGGCAGGGTCAAGAGCTACGGCATCGGCGATGCCGAGCTGAACGACGTCATCGACGCCGGCATCGCGTTCCGCACCTCGGGCTGCCCTGGCAAGTTCCAGGACGACATCTCGGCCTGCGACCGGCCGTACGGCGACTCGCCGCCGAGCGACATCGCGAGTTACCCGTTCCAGCCGCAGAAGAAAGACCTCAGGAAAATCCGCAAGCAGCTCGATATCCCGGTTACGGTCGAGTAATCGATGGGCGCGCCGTTTCGCATCATTGATACCGGTGTTCGCGAAGGCCGCGCCAATATTGCGTTCGACCCGGCCCTGATCGAACTCCGGCAGCAGGACAGGGTGCCGGACACGATCCGTTTCATGCGCTTTCCGCCGACGGCGTTGATCGGCAGGCATCAGGACCTCAGCCGCGAGGTCAACCTCGACTATTGCGCCGAGGACGGCGTCGGCGTCGTGCGCCGCGTTACGGGCGGTGGTGCGATCTACCTCGACGAAGGCCAGCTCGGCTGGGAACTCGTGTTTCACCGCGCGTCGCTCGGCATCGCGAACCTGCCGGACCTGGCCGCGGCGATCTGCAATGCGGCGGCAACAGGACTGCGAGAGCTCGGCGTGAAGGCAAAGTTCCGTCCACGCAACGACATCGAAGTCGACGGCCGCAAGATCAGCGGGACCGGCGGCTTCTTCGACGGCGATATTCTCATTTACCAGGGCACCGTGCTCGTCGACATGAACCCGGCGCAGATGGTGCGGGCGCTGAACATTCCCGCCGCCAAGGTCGCCAAGCACGATCTCGACTCGGCCGAACAACGCGTCGTGACGCTGAAAGAGTTGCTCGGCGACGACCTGCCCGATATGGAGACAATCCAGGCCGCCCTGGTGCGCGGCTTCGAGGCGGGACTCGGCATCGAGGCCGAACCCGGCGAGATCACCGCTGCCGAGGAGGCGCGGGCGCAGGCGCATTTCGACGAAGAAATCGGCACCGAGGACTTCCTGCGCGAAATCGACAACCCGGGCGGCACAGACCAGTTGCTCGAGGGGTCGTGCACGGGTCCCGGCGGTTCGATT
The DNA here is from genome assembly GCA_041587435.1 of Woeseiaceae bacterium. Classification (GTDB taxonomy): domain Bacteria; phylum Pseudomonadota; class Gammaproteobacteria; order Steroidobacterales; family Woeseiaceae; genus UBA1847. Next base: position 52,272 of record JBFGYM010000001.1, on the reverse strand, counting down.
AACGCGTTCGTCAAGCTCGAGGGCCCGAAGCTCGGCATCCTGCAGCGGGTCCTGATCACCGGGGACTTCTTCGTGACGCCGCCGCGCGTCGTGTTCGATCTCGAAGCTGCCCTGGCCGGCACGCGCCTCGAGGACGTCGAGGCAACCGTGAAGCGCTTTTTCGAAGAGTCGGAGATCGGCATGCTCAGCGCGGGCGCCGAGGACTTCATTGCATCGATCAACGACGCGTTGTCGAAGCGGGAAGGCGCCTAGCCATGGCGCAGTGCAAGAACCCCGACGATGCCTTCATGCTCGCTGCCAGCGAAGCGAACCCCATGAACGTCGTCGCCGTGATCCAGCACACGGCCGGCGAGTACCTCGGCCTGATCGAGGACCACCTCGAAGGTCGCCGCATCCGTTTCCAGTATTACCGCCCGTTCGCAGCCGGCAGGCTGCCGGCGCCCGACCTGCCGGCGGACGCGCTGATCCTGCTCGGCGGGGGGCCCTGGGGCGCGGCCGGCGGACGTGACCTGCCGACGCTCGGGCAGGAAATCGACATTACGAGGCAGCGCCTCGACGAGGGCACACCGGTCGTGGGCTTCGGCCTCGGCGCGCAGATCCTGGCACTGGCCGCGGGCGGAGGCGTCGAGGCGCGGGCGCTGACCCTCGAACACCTCGCCGTGACGCGCACGCGCGACGACGCGCTGAACGGCTACCTGCCGGCGTCTTTTCACCAGGTCGTCTACATGCGCGACTGGCCCGTGCCGCCGCCGGATGCTGTGATCCTGGCCCGCGACGAGCGGGATCGGCCCGCCGTATGGCAGGTCGGCGAGAACGCCTTTGGTTTTTCGGCCAACCCCGGCATCAAGCTGGGCATGGTCGAGGACCTGATCATGGAGTTCGAGGAGGTGCCGGCGGACGCGGCGCGGCAGCTCGAACGCCTGCGCGGGCTGCAGCCCGTCCTCGCGGACGAGCTCGTGCCCATCATGACCGGACTCGTGCAATGCACGTCCCTGATGGCCGCTCCGCGGGCCGCCAGGGATTTGGAGGCGCCGGTAGTTTAGTATATCCTAATTAACTGTTTGACTTGCGTCAGGCTCGAGGGGACACACGAGAAATGGCTGAAAAACTGATCATCGTCATGGCGAACACCGACCCGCGCAACGGCGAGGAACTCGGGGCGCCGATTTTCCAGGCGACCGTCGCGGCTGCGATGGACTACGACGTCGACGTCATCTGCACGGCGACCTCGGGACGGCTCATGAAAAAGGGCGTTGCCGAGAAGCTGTTCGTCAAGGAGGGCTCGCCGAAATCGGTGTACAGCTTTATCCAGGATGCGCACGAAGCCGGTGCCAAGTTCTACTGCTGCTCGCCGAACCTCGACCTGTTCGACATGACCAAGGAAGACCTGATTCCCGAATGCGAAGGTATCGTCGGCGGCGCGCACCTCATTGAAGAAGTCATGGAAGGCGACTGCCGGGTACTTTCCTACTGACAGGAGGCTGACTCATGTCCCATTCCTCGGCTTCCCGGGTACAGGAATACATTGGCGACCCGGTTTCGGATTCGCCACCCGTCGATCGCGCTCAGCTGGAGGAGATTTTCCAGGACATCCAGGCGGACCTGCGCTTCGACCACGAGCTGAACGGCTGCCTCAATTGCGGCATCTGCACCGCGACGTGCCCGGCGGCTCACTACTACGATTTCAGCCCGCGCGAAATCGTGCAGCTTCTCTGGACCGAGAATCTGGAGGGCATCCACGATGCGATGCAGGAGAAGATCTGGTCCTGTGCCCAGTGCTACACGTGTGCCGCGCGGTGTCCGTTCGGCAATTCGCCGGGCGGCCTGGTCATGCTGATGCGCGAGGCGGCAATCAAACACGGCATGGAGTCGGCGAAGAGCGTGCTGCGCCCGTTCAGCCGCGTCATGCTCAAGCTGATCTCGACGGGCAACCAGTTGTCGCCCGACATGATCAACCCGGAAGGCTTCGCCGACTGGGGACCGAACGTTTCCAAGGTCGATGCGCCGCTCACGACGCTGCGCAAGGCGATTCCGATGCCCACGCTGCATACCACGGCGACGGCCTGGGAAGTGAATCTCAAGACCTCGGTCGAGCTCTACACCATCTGGGAAGAGACCGGTGTCCTCGACAGCCTCGAGACCATCGATGAAAACCTTTTCGACGTCATCATGGACATCATGGACGAGAAGCGTGACGACTACGAAGACTGGCTCGACGAGCAGGACGACGATTAGCCGCGCAAGCGGGTAACATTTTTTTGGAGGGGTGCCATGGCGGGTAACGGCGGAGAACGGTTTACGGGACACGGGTCGGAGTGGGTCGACTCGAACTTGTCGAAACAGGATGCGCACACCGCGACGGTCTGGGTCGACCAGATTATCAACAAGCGCTCGATGCTGACCAACAAGGATCGCGTCGAAGACGTGCGCGATGCGATGTGGGAACTCGAAAAGGACGGCGAGATCGCCGTGCACCGCGTCACCGACGAGCACGAGCCCGTCATTGCCAAGACGCTGTACGGCTGGGACAAGAAAGTCCCCACCAACCAGTTGTGGCACCACAAGTCCTGCGGCCAGTGCGGCAACATTCCGGGCTATCCCGCGTCCCTCCTGTGGCTCATGAACAAGATGGACATCCGCTACCTGGACGAGACCGACCAGACCTCGTGCACGGCCTGGAACTACCACGGCTCCGGTATCGGCAACATCGAGAGCCTGGCCGCCGTCTTCCTGCGCAACTTCCACCAGGCCTACGTCTCCGCCAAGGCGCAGGGACTGCCGGAGGGCTACTTCTACCCGCTCGTGCATTGCGGCACGTCTTTCGGCAACTACAAGGAAGTCCGCGAATACCTGGTTCACTCGGCCAAGCTGCGCGATCGTGTGAAGACCATTCTCGGCAAGCTCGGCCGCCTCGTCGACGGCAAGCTGCTCATTCCCGAGGAAGTCGTGCATTACTCCGAGTGGGTGCACGTCATGCGCAAGCGCATCAAGGAGCACCAGGTGATCGACCTCGCGTCCATCCGCGCGACCGTCCATCCGGCGTGTCACGTGTACAAGATGGTCCCGCAGGACGCCATCTACGACGACGACGTGCTCGACGGCAACCGTGTGGCTGTGACGACCGGCGTCCTCGAAACCCTGGGAGCGCAGGTCATCGACTACTCGACCTGGTACGACTGCTGCGGATTCGGCTTCCGCCACATTATTTCGGAACGCGAATTCACGCGCTCGTTTGCAATCGATCGCAAGCTCCGTGTCGCGCAGGAAGAGGCCCGTGCCGACGTGATGGTGGGCCACGACACGGGCTGCATCACGACACTCGACAAGAACCAGTGGATCGGTGCAGCGGCCGGCAAGCCCGTCGAGCTGCCGGTGCTGGCGGATGTGCAGTTAGCCGCCCTTGCCTGCGGCGCGCATCCCTACAAGATCGTGCAGTCGCACTGGCACGCTTCGCCGACGGAAACGCTGTTCGAGAAGCTCGGTATCGACTGGCAGGCCAAGAAGAAGGAATTCGAGGACTACCTCAAGGAAGTCGAAGCCGGGCGTGGGGAGACCCTCTACGATCCGCGCTTGATGATTACGTCCGGTCCCGGCTACAAGGCCGTGGAGCACAAGGGCTGACCCTTACACGCCAAACGAAACAGGCAACAGACCATGAGTAAACCCGTTCTGATCGTAGGCGGCGGACCCGCAGGGTTGGCCGCCGCTCACAGTCTCGCGACCGTGGGCAAGGATTGCGTCCTTGTCGAAAAGGAAGACCGCCTGGGCGGGGCGCCGATCCTGTCCGGCTACGCCAAGCTCGTGCCGACGGGTGAGTGGGCGAAAGACGCCATCGGCGGCATGGTGAAGCGCGTCGAAGACGAAGGTCGCGTCAACGTCGTCACCGGCGCCACGGTGACGACGTTCGACGGCGCGCCCGGCAATTTCACGGCGCACCTGTCGAACGGCGACGCGGTCGAAGCCGAGGCCGTGATCCTGTGCAGCGGATTCACGCACTTCGACTCGGTGAACAAGCCCGAATGGGGCTTCGGCTCGTATGCCGACGTCGTCACCACGACGCAGGTCGAGCAGATGATCTCGTCGGGGCAGGGGGTTCGCTGCCCGTCGGATGGCCGCAAGCCGCAGCGCGTCGCGATCCTGCTCTGCGTCGGTTCGCGCGACCGCCAGATCGGCCGGGAATGGTGTTCGAAGATCTGCTGCACCGTCTCGTCGAACCTCGCGATGGAAATTCGCGAGGAGTTGCCGGATTGCCACGTCTACATTTACTACATGGACATTCGCACGTTCGGCTTGTACGAAACCAAGTACTACTGGAAGAGCCAGGAAGAGTTCAAGGTCAAGTACATCAAGGCGCGCATTGCCGAAGTGACGTCAGACGGTGAGAAGCTCATCGTCAAGGGCGAGGACACGCTGGTGAAACGCCCGATCACGATCCCGTTCGACATGGTCGTGCACGCGATCGGCATGGATCCGAACGTCGATAACCCGCAGATTGCCGAGACCTTCGGCATCGATCTCGAGCCGCACGGTTACATCGGCGTTGCCAACCGCTACGGCGTGATGGGCGCCACGTCACGCCCCGGCGTTTTCGTGGCGGGCTCGGCGACGGGCCCCGAGACCATCGACGATTCGATTGCGCAGGGCCACGCCGCCGCAATGGCGGTCCTCTCCAGCACCAAGTCCCTGAAGTCCGCGTAGTCCCGCGATGCCGTCGACCACCGCACTCAAGCCGCAAGAATTCGAGCGTCCCGTGCTCGACCTTCACGGCCCCGCGATACGCGCGGCGTTCCAGGACGCGGTCACGCGCGCCGAGCAAACCGGCGGAATCGAACGCTATGTCGACGCAGTCAAGCTGAAGAGCACGATGTTTCGCCAGGCGCTCGTCGAGCGGGACCTGGCAGAGCTCGATCTCGAAACCTTCAAGGGGCTTTGCACCTTCATGTCGACCGTGCGTCGCCGCATCGGTGGCTGGCTGAACGACCACGCATTCACGGAGATGCGCAGCCACATTGTCGGCCTGTTTGACGACGGCGATCACATCGACAATCGCGTCGGCCGTTTCTGTGACGCGTTTCCCCGGGACAAGAAACACCGCTGGGTGCGTGACCTGGCCGCCGAGTTGCTGCACAACGCCGATCCCGAGCGCGTGCCGCTGATGAATCGCTGGGTCTGGGACGCCAAGGCGAACACGGGCGTCATCCGGGAAATCTGGCACGGCGAAGACGTCGACGCGATGACGATCCCGGTCGCCGACGGTTTCGGTACCTACATCATGCTGCGCGAGGAGTTATCGCAGTTTCTCAGCGACAACGGCGTGTTTCGCGACGTCCTCTTTTACGTCGACGTGGTGTGCGCGCAGATCTACGCGCAGTACATCTGCGAGCAGGGCGGTTCCTACCTGAGGGCCGACTTCACGGCGCCCGAGGACCCGATGCAACACACACGGCGACTGCTCGGCCTGGACGGCGTGCAGCCCGGCGATGGCCGTACCCGACTCAAGTCGATCGACGGCGAGGCGTTTCGCATCGACGACAGCAAGCTGAATTAGACGGAAGACCCGCATGCCTATTCATGAAAAATCGCTGATTCGCCCGGAGAACCTCAAGGAACACGAGCACCTCGTGCTGGACGGTGTCGACGTATCGGGGCACTGGAGCACGTTCATCGAATCGCGCGTGGTGAATGACTACAACGAAAGCCTGGAGGAGGAAATCGCGGCGTTACCGGGCGGCGAGAATATTCACCGCTGCTGGCAATGCGGGTCCTGCACCAACGCGTGCACGGTCAACGCGATCAACAACGACTTCAATCCGCGATACTGGATTTACCTGATCCGCATGGGCTACGAGTCCGAATTGCTGCGCGACAAGGACATCATCTGGCAATGCATTTCGTGCAACAAGTGCACGTATGCCTGCCCGCGCGACGTCTTCCCGGAAGGCGTCATGAAGGCGACGTCGCACTGGCTCGAGATGAAAGGCCACACGGAAAAATCGCCGTCGATGCACTTCGACGAGGTGTTCACGGAGCAGATCGTGAAGACGGGCAAGATCGAGGAGAGCCGCACGATCCGTCGCTTTTTTGCGCGCACCGGCCAGGGCCTGATGCAGCCGTGGATGATCGAGATGGTCAAGCGCATGTTGAAGGGTTTGCCGATGAGCCTGTTGACGCGCATGGGGCTTGCGACACTGTTCGCCCCGAAGACGAGCGACTGGTCGAAAGCGTCCGCCGCGATCCAGGAATACATCGACGAGCAGAACGAAAAGCACGAGCAGGCGCTGAGCCTCGCGGAACTGGTTGAAACGGCCAAGCAAGACGTTGCGGCCTGACGAGGATTGCGGATGAGCACGACCAAAGACAAGTACAAGAAGGTCGCCTATTACCCGGGCTGCGCGCTCGAGGGCACCGGCCACGCGTACAACCGCTCGACGAAGGCGGTCGGCAAGGCGCTGGGCCTGGACCTCGTCGAGGTCAAGAACTGGAACTGCTGCGGCGCGATGGAAGTTAAGAACATCGACCCGAAGATCCAGACGTACCTGTCGTCGCGTGTGATGTCGACGGCGGCCAACGAGATGAACATGGACGTCGTGATGGCGCCCTGCAACGGCTGCTATCACAACCTGAAGAAAGCCGAATACGACCTCGCCAATGACAAGGAATCGGCGGAGGTTGTCGATCGCCTGTCGCAAAAAGCCGGGCACAAGACGTACGAGGCCGGCCAGGTCGAGACCATCCACGCGCTGGACTGGATCAAGGACGCCATCGGCGAGGAGGGCCTCAAGGCGCGCGTAAAGAACTCCCTCGAGGGCATCAAGGTCGCGAATTACTACGGATGCATGTACACGCGTCCGCGGCACATATTTCCCGAGAAGGACCAGGGTCCGGGCAGCGAATCGACGTCAAAGCCGCATTTCATGGACGACTTGCTGGCCGCGGCCGGCGCCGAGAACGTCGATTTCCCGCTGAAGACGGCCTGCTGCGGCGGCGCGCACACGCTGTCGGACAGCGACACGTCGACCAAGCTCGTGCTCAATATCCTGAAGGCCGCGAAGCTGTCGGGCGCCGACGTTATCGCGACCGAGTGTCCGACCTGCCATTCAGGCCTCGAGATGCACCAGATTCGGGCCGAAAAAACGCTCGGCGAAACCGTGGACATCAAGATCCTCTACTTCACGCAGCTGCTCGGCATGGCGCTCGGCCTCAAACCCAGGAAGGTTGGTGTTCACGAGAACGTCAATGACTCGATCGCGTTCCTGAAAGAAAGGGGCCTCGGTTGAGAACCCTTGCCGAACTCGAGGCGTTCTTCGACGCGCCGCCGCGGTCCGGGGACTGCACGGCGTCGGCCGACGGGCTGTTGCGGGCGAGCGAGGAGGTGCTCGAGCACTGGATCGTCGCGAGGGGCGAAGTCCCGACCGGCGAGACCCGCGAAGGATTCCGGCTGCTGGCCCTGCACCGGCAGGGCGCGCGCGGCGACCCGAGCTTCAATGCCTGCCGGGAGACCTGCCGCGAGGTTGCGTATCATTACAACCTCGTTACGATGCAGCCCGGGCATGCGGATATTACGGATCGCTTGTCGATGATGGCTCTGGTATCCAAGCACCTGTATTTGTTCATTGCCGGAAAGCTGCAGGTGGCTGGTCTGGGCGAATTCTGCTGTTCGTCGAAACCGATCCGATCCGCGCAGGACTCCAAGACGACCAACACAAAGGAGGCATAGGTATGCCATCTGTAAGGGGATGTAACCTTCCTGACGAATTGCTCTACGACGTCGACAACCACATCTGGTTCACCGAAGTCGGCGACGGGACGGTCAAGATCGGTATGACGACCGTGGCAACGGCAATGGCCGGCAAGCTCGTTGCGTTTACGCCGAAGAAGGTCGGTCGCAGCGTGCGGGCCGGCAAGTCCTGCGGCACGCTCGAGTCCGGCAAGTGGGTCGGGCCGGCGAAGTCCGCTGCGGGCGGTGAAGTCGTGGCGGTGAACGAAGACCTCGTCGCGGATCCGAGCATCGCCAACGAGGATCCCTACGAGAAGGGCTGGCTGATTATCCTCAAACCCGAGGACTGGGACTCGGTGAAGGGTTCGCTCGTCATCGGCAGCAACGTCAGCGGCGCTTACGAAGCCAAGATGGATTCCGAGGGATTCGGCGGTTGCGGCGCATGATCGAGGACACCGTCAACACAGTGGAGGACTTCGAAAAACTCACGGAGCTGCACGACGTCGCGGCGCATGCCGTCGAGCTGCTCAAGGCCATGGCCAACGAATGGCGCCTGATGATCCTGTGCCAGCTGTCGGAGGGTGAAAAGACCGTCAGCGAACTGCAGGAGATTCTCGGGCTCAGCCAGTCCGCGCTGTCCCAGCACCTCGCTGTGCTGCGCCGCGAAAAGATCGTCAAAGCCAGGAAACATGCGCAATCGGTCAGCTATTCGCTGGCGGGGGAAGAGGCGCCCATGGTAATGAAAACGCTTCACGAAGTATTTTGCGAATCGCAGGGAGAAAAACGATGAGAGTTACACCCACGAAAGCCGCAGTCGCCCTGGTGGCGTCCGGGTTGTTCGCTTTCAGCAGCTCCGCACTGGCGACCAACGGCTATTTCACGCACGGCGTCGGCACCGAGTCGAAAGGCATGGCCGGCACGGGTGTCGGCAGTCCCGAGAACATGGGCGGCATCAGCGCCGCGACGAACCCCGCACTGGGCGTGTTCGCGGACGAGAGCTGGCAGTTCGGCCTGGCAATCTTCAGCCCGATGCGTTCCTACGAAGCCTCGGCGAGCTTTGCCAACGGCAACTTCGGCGCGTTGACGCTGAGCCAGGGCAAGCACGACAGCAAGAACGAGGCGTTCCCGATTCCCTACCTCGCGAAGAACTGGGAACTGTCTGCCGACAGCGCGCTGTCGCTCGTCTTTTACGGCCGCGGTGGCATGAACACCGAGTGGGACAGCGGTCAGTCTGCCCTGTTCGACCCGACCGGGCAGGGCGGTGCGCCCGGCACGTTCCCCGGCGTGTACGGCGCCGGCAAGGCCGGCGTCGACCTGATGCAGGCGTTCCTGAGCGTCAACTATGCGCGCAAGCTCACGCCGAACCTGGCGATCGGCATCGGCCCGGTGGTCGCGGCCCAGATGTTCGAGGCGACCGGGGTCGCTACGTTCGCGCCGTACACGCAGACTTTCGCCGACGCGTTCCTGCAGAACGGCATGGGCGCACCGGTAACGAGCCTGACCGACAACGGCAGTGACATGTCGACCGGGTTCGGCGTGGCCGCCGGACTCTGGGCGGGCAGCGACACCTTCAGTGTCGGCCTGGCCTACCAGTCGAAACTGTCGATGAGCGAGTTCGACGACTACGCGGACCTGTTTGCACAGGACGGCGGCTTCGATATCCCGTCGTCGATCAAGGCCGGCCTGTCCTTCAAGCCGGGTGAATCGGCACGCGTCAACGTCGACATCGAGCACATTGCCTACAGCGACGTCGACTCGGTGCACAACCCGATCGTGAACCTGCTGACGGGATGCTTCACGGCGAACCCCGGCGTTGCGCCGGCGACGAACGGCTGCCTCGGCGGACCGAATGGCGCGGGCTTCGGCTGGGACGACGTGACCGTTTACAAGTTAGGTTTCGAATGGGCGGCCAACGAGGACAACACCTGGCGCATCGGCTACAGCTTCGGCGACCAGCCGATTCCGCGCAGCGAGATGCTGTTCAATATTCTCGCGCCGGGCGTCATGGAACAGCACATGACCGTGGGCTGGACGCGTCGCCGCGCAAACGGCCATACATTGTCGCTGTCCATGATGTACGCGCCGAGTTTCGAGATCCAGGGTCCGAGCACGTTCGACCCGACGCAGACGATCACGCTCGAGATGAGCCAGTTCGAATTCGAAGTCGCTTATCGATTCTAGGAGTCAATGATTAAGGCCAGGATACATCTGGCCGTCGTCACGATTGCGGCGCTGATTTCAGCGCCGCTTTCGTTTGCGGCAATTAAACGACGGCCGCCCGGGGTTGTGACAACTACGTATTACGAATGAGAGTGATTCGTATTTAGGATACGATACTGCGCTGCCAGTAACGGATCCTGCCATGCGAATTCCCGCCACCGGGTGCCATCGACCGCTACAGCGCCGCCGGCGTTTCGGCGTGTGTGGCGCGTTGTTCCTTCTGCTGGCGCCTCCGGCCCCGGCTTTCGAGGTGGACGTCCGCTACACGGGCGAGTTCCTGGCCAACACGGGCGGCGGCATCCGGCGGGGCGTTCGCTACCTCGACAACCTCGACCTCGAATTCACGCACGACCTCGGACCGGGTTCCCTGTACGTGCACGGCCTGTATAACAACGGTACGGGCTTTTCCGCCGACCTGGTCGGCGACCTGCAGGCGGTCAGCAACATCGAGGCGGTCCGAGCCTGGCGGATTTACGAGGCCTGGTACGAGTTCGGTGCGGAGGCGTGGTCGCTAAAGACGGGCCTGTACGACCTCAACAGCGAATTTGACGTCAACACGGTCGGGTCGTTGTTCATCCACAGCTCGCACGGCATCGGCGCGGATGTCGGTCAGACGGGGCGCAACGGTCCCGGTATCTTCCCGGTTTCCGCTCTCGCGATCCGCGGCGCCGTTACCGTTGGACCGGGTACCGCGAGAATGGCGCTGCTCGACGGCGTCCCCGGGCACCCGACCGACCCGGCCAGCAACCGGATCAGTCTCGACGGCGACGACGGGATACTGGCCGTCGTCGAGTACGATCGCCCGGTCGCTGCGACGCACCGCGTATGGGCCGGCTACTGGAGGTACTCGTCGGCATCCGCTTACCTGGCCGACCCCCCGCGACGCAGCCGCGACGAGGGCTGGTACCTCGGCATCGAATCGACCGTGACCGTCGCCGGGCACGACGTCGGCTGGTTTCTGCGCTACGGCGAAGCGCGGGAAGCGCTCAACGTCTTCGGCGGTTACGCCGGGGCCGGGATCGTCATCGACGCGCCGTTCCCGGGACGGCCGGAGGATCAGTTGGGACTGGCGGTCGCCTCCGCCGCCGCGGGATCGCCGTATCGCCGGGTTCTCGAAACCGGGGGCACGGCGACGCGTAGCCGCGAGACGGCCTGGGAACTGACCTACCGGGCAGCCGTCGGCGAGCGGCTCAGCGTGCAGCCCGACCTGCAATACGTCGTGAACCCGGCCGCGCTGGCCACGCCCGGCCACGCGCTCGTCGTCGGTCTGCGGTTCGAACTGACGTATTAGTGCATAATCCGGGGTCGGCGGCCCGGTGGCCGCGCGGTGCCGGTGTCTGCGTTGACGGCCGGTACGTTTCGACACAGACAGGTAAGGACAGATGAACAAACGGCGTCTCGATCCCGCCTACTTGCGCGAACAGATCGTCGGGGTCGATTCCACGTTCGAGACACCGTTCGGCGAGCGGCTCATGGTGTATTGCGACTACACCGCGTCGGGGCGCTGCCTGCGTTTCGTCGAGTCGTATCTGCAGAGCCTGCAGCGCGTTTACGCCAACACGCACACCGAGGACGACATTACGGGCCGCAGCATGAGCCAGTTGCTGCACGAGGCCGAGCAGGCCATCAAGGACTCGGTCAATGCCGGCCCTCACGGGCGCATCATCGCCTGCGGCACGGGCGCAACCGGCGCCATCGACAAGCTGCAACAGATCATCGGCGTGACGCTGCCGCCCGCGACACGCAAGAACCTCCGCGGCCTGCTTGATGACGACGTGCTGCTACGCACTCAGCCGGTCGTGTTCATCGGTCCTTACGAACATCATTCGAACGAACTGTCGTGGCGCCAGTCGCTGGCCACGACGGTCCAGGTGCGTCTCGATGCGAGCGGTCACATCGATCTCGGGCACCTCGAGGAACTGCTGCAGGACCCGCGTTATCGAAACCGCCAGCGCATCGGTTCCTTTTCGGCCGCGTCCAACGTCACCGGCATGCGCACCGACGTGCACCGCATCGCGAGCCTCCTGCACCGTCATGGCGCGATTGCGTGTTTTGACTACGCCGCGTGCGCGCCCTATGTCGACATCGACATGAACCCCGAGCCCGCGCATGAAGGCGACGACCCCAGTATCGACGCGATATTCATCTCACCGCACAAGTTCCTGGGCGGACCCGGCTCGAGCGGCGTGCTCTTGTTCAACGAGCGTATCTACGATCGCGAATTGCCTCCGAGCGTCAGCGCCGGCGGTACCGTCGACTACGTCGGCATGCACGACCAGGACTTCATCGCGAACATCGAGGAACGCGAGAAAGCCGGCACGCCCGGTGTCCTGCAGACGCTCAAGGCGGCGCTCGTGTTCCAGGTCAAGGACGCGGTTGGCACGGACGTCATCCACGCACGCGAACACGAATACGCCTGTCGGGCTCTGGGAAGCTGGGGCCGGGATGACAACATCGAGATTCTCGGCAATCCGGATCCCGACAGCCGTGTCGGCATCATCTCGTTCAACATCCGCGACGCGCGCGGCAAATACCTGCACCACAAATTCCTGACCGTTCTGCTGAACGACCTGTTCGGCATCCAGTCGCGCGCGGGTTGTTCGTGCGCAGGGCCATACGGGCACCGGCTGCTGCACATCGACGAAGCAACCTCGGAAAAGTACCGTTCGGCCGTGAAGCAGGGGCATTGCGGGCTGAAGCCGGGCTGGTGCCGCGTCGGCCTGCACTGGGTCATGGACGATGCCGAGGCCGACTACGTGATCGAGGCCGTGCATTTCCTTGCGCGCGAAGGGCACCGGTTCCTCGGGCTGTACGATTTCGACCTGGCGACGGGAACCTGGGCACACAAGTACGCGTCCGCCAGTCTGCCGCAGTTTTCGCTCGACGCCGCCGTGGCCGGGGAAGAGGGCGAGCCCGCGACCCTGACGCTGCCGCTCAGACGGCAGCTCTACCGCCACTACCTCGCGGAGGCGCAGAGAATTGCCGACAAACTCAGGCACGAGCCCGAGGCGAGGCTCGTATCACTCGGCGGCGATCTCGGTGAACTGCAGTTCTTTGCGCTTCCCGACGACGAGCAGCAGCGGCACTAGTTGTTCCGGGCTCCCTGGTCTATCCATAGCCCGATCGTCTCGATGGCGTCCGCGGAGAGCATGACGCCGCGGCCCTGAGCAAACGACTCGTCGTTATGCGGCGGCATGCGAATTTCCGGTGCGGTCTTGCCGGCGATGACGAGGAACAGCGAACTCGACATCCGGCTTCCCGGGACGACAACCTTGCCGAACTTCGTGCCCTTCATTACTTCGTCGTAGCTGGTCATCAGGTACTCGCTGACGCTGGCACCTTCCCCGGAACCGCTGTGGCAGCTGATGCAGTAGCGGTCGAAAATCGGCTTGACGTCGTCCGCATAGCTGACATCGCCGCGGCCGCAGCCGGCCAAGAACAATGCCAATGCGAGTAGCAGGGTTCCGGTCCGGATCGTATTCATCGCTTCACCTCGTATTGCGCTCGCGCCCGGGAGTCGACGCCAGCTTCACTATGAGCGCGGAAATCACCAGGGGTCAATCAGTGTAATTACGCACTGCGAAGACGTTGTCACGCAGGACCGGGTTCGCGAGCGCCGCATCGACGTCGGGAAATCCCGGCCGGTCCGCGTAGCGGCGGTACAGCGGCAGGAACACGGGCTCGCCGGCCAGTTCGTCGAGAGTTGCGAAGAATTCGACGCCGGACCAACGGCGCTGCGAGGGCAGGCAGCAGGCCTGGAACCGGCCCAGGACGGCGTCGAGGCTGTCACGCCCGCCGGACCGTTCGCGCAATGCCAGGTCCGCCAGCAAGGCGATCGCCGCGCCGCTCCAGTAGATCTTGTAACGCGCGCGGCGTATGCCCTCGCGCGACGCCTCGTTCGGCGACAGCTCGGGCCGCGAGGCGCGGCCGCGATCGAAGCCCTCGCGCAGCTTGCGAATGGCGGTATCGGGCGTGTAGCGCCCGGCCCGGGCCAGCAGCACGTTCTGGTAGTAACTCGCGAAGCCTTCCGAGATCCAGCGCTGCCGCCAGCTGATCGCCGGCAGCAGCAGGTGACTGAATTCGTGCGGTGCGGTCCAGTCACCGTAAAACTCGTCGATCGGCCGGTCCGGATTGATGTAGAGTTCGATGGCCTCGCCGCCGCGGCGCGTGACGCGACCGAACGAAACCGCGGCATCGTCAGCGCGCCAACCGCGGCGGGGCACGAGACGAACGCGCAGCTCCGCCAGAGGAAAGCGTCCATACAGCGCGCGCAGGTCGCCGGCGACGGTCCGCAGCCACTCGATCAGTGCCGATGCCGTGCGTTCGTCGAGGCGCTCCGAAATGCTGATGCGCAGCGTCGCGCCCGAGGCATCGATCTCCGCGATGTGCTCGGCGGCCCCGGCACGCGTTGCGGCAAGCACTGCCAGAACGGCGAGAATCGATGTCAGTCGTCGGATGCCGTGTCTCCCGTGATGGGGTTTGGACCGCCTCGCCGGCATCGAGTTCAGCAGGCGCTGGCGGGTTTATCCGTCTCGGCCGATACAGTAAGGTCGAGACCCAGTATGTAACACGCGCGCGCCGCCGGCGCGACGGGAGATCGGCATGTCAGGCGAACCCGAAAAGAACGAGGAACGGCCAGGAGCGGAGTGGGTGCGCGGCGAGCCGGGCGAGCTGGCGCCCGAGAGCCGCGAATTGCTGGCTGGCATCGAGGAACTGGTCCGCGACGAAGCACCGGAGCGGGTGCTGGCGATCATCGGCGCCTGGTCGCCCGGCGACGTCATGGAGCTCATGATCCACCTGCCGATCCGGCTGGCGCGACGCCTCCATGGCTGGCTGCCATCCGAAACCGCGGCCGAGGTGCTGTCCGAGGTCAGCCAGGACCTGCGCGCGAACCTCGTCCAGGATACCGATATCGCGCGCATCGCCGAGATCATCGAGGGCCTGGACGAAGACGACGCGGTCGAATTGCTCGACGACCTGCCCGACCCGATGGCCGAACGCGTGCTCGCGCAGCTGACGGACAGCCGGGACATCCGCGAACGACTGGAGTTCGAGGAGGACACGGCCGGCGAGGTGATGACCAACAAGTTCGTCGCGGTACTGGACGAATGGGATGTCCGCACCGCGACGCGCGCGGTTCGCAAGATGGCGAAGGCGATAGAGACCTTCTACGAGGTTTACGTCGTCAACGAGTCGCGCCAGCTCGTGGGTCGACTGCAGTTGCGCGACCTGTTGCTGAACAAGAAGAAGACGATGATCCGCGACATCATGCGGGAGGTGCCGGTCTTCGTACACCCGGATGCCGACCAGGAAGATGTGCTCGAACTCGCGCGCATGTATGACGTCCAGACGATTCCGGTTGTCGACGCCGGACGCCACGTCATCGGCCGCATCACGGTCGAAGAACTCCAGGAAATCGTCCGCGACGAGGCCGAGGAAGACATCATGCTGATGAGCGGCCTGGCGCCCGACGCCTTGCCCGACGACTCGGTGGGGCGGATCATTCGCGGCCGGCTGCCATGGCTGGCAGGCGGACTCATCGGCGCGGTGCTCGCCGGCGCCGTTGTCGGATCATTCGAAGACCAGTTGAAGCAGGCTGCCATCCTGGCGAGCTTCATCCCGGTCGTCATGGCCATGGCGGGCAACGCCGGCATCCAGGCGTCAACCGTCACGGTGCAGGGTCTCGCCGCCGGCAATCTCTGGATCGGCGACCTCGGACGCCGCGTCGTCAAGGAATTTCTCGGGTCGTTGATCAACGGCACGCTGATCGCGGTCGCCCTGGCGCTGCTCGTCGTGCTGATCGCGGAGTTCGTCAGCATCGAGGCGCCGATACGGCTGGCGATTGCGGCCGGCCTGTCCGTGCTCCTCGTGACGATGATCGCGGCGACGCTGGGTTCGACGATCCCGCTCGTACTGAATCACTTCGACATCGATCCCGCGGTCGCGACGGGCGTCTTCATCACGACCGCCAACGACATCCTCGGCGTCCTCGTGTATTTCATGATCGCCTCGACGATCTATCTCGGCGCCGTGATCTAGGTACCTGCGTTACTTCTTGGCCGATTTGCGCGACGCCGCCTTCTTGCGGGCGGCGGGTTTCCGGCGCACCGCCTCGCGCAGTTCCGCGAGCGACTCGTCGATGCAGCGCACGAAGAAGTCGATATCCGGCAAGGTCTCGCGCGTAGACGTCACGTTGAACGTCATCTTGCCGTTGTAGCTCGGCGTGGCGATGAACAGCCCCATGCCGTCGGCGAGCGGGGCGATGCCGTACGTCGAAATCTGGCGGGCGCCGTTCATGTACATCGGGACCTGCGGCCCCGGCACGTTCGAGATGAACAGGTTGCAGATGTTCGCGGCCATGCCGGCGCGCAATACGAGGCGACCGGCCGTGACCATCGTGGCGGCGGGCACGTGCTGGCTCAGGTCCGTCATGAGGCGCGCGGACACGCCGGACCGGGCCGCCTTGCTTTTCTGCGTCGCGGCATGGATGGCGCGCAGCCGCGTGAGGGGATCCGCCTTGTTCGTGAAGATCCGCGTCGTCATCGACGTGACCCGGTTGCCGATCTTCTCGTCGTCGTCGTTGGTGCCGTTCCTCGCATTGATCGGCACCCAGGCAACGAGCGACTCGGCAGGCAGCTCCTTGTGATGCATCAGGTACTTGCGCAGGGCGCCGCCGCAAATGCACAGCACGATGTCGTTGATGGTGCTGCCGGGCACCGCCTGCTTGATGGCTTTCAGCTCATCGAGTCCGACGGTCGTCGCGTCGAACATCTTGTGGGGCGACGCATTGCAATTGAAACGTGTGTCGGGAACCGAGTCCGAGACTTCGCGCTGGGAAGAAAGGGCATCCTGCACCCAGCGGTACAGCGCCGGCGCCGAGCGCATCATCGCGTCGGTCAGGCCGATCGGCGAGCGCACGGTATTCCAGACGGCCCGCGTCGCAATGTCGACCACGCCCGGTTTCGGGCTGCGCCGGGCTTCGAACGCGTCCAGCGGCACCGCGGGCGTTCCCTGGTTGTCGATGTCCATCAACGCACCGAAGTACTTGACGATCGAGGCGCCGTCGACAGCCGCATGGTGCATCTTGGTCGCGATCGCGTAGGCGCCGTCGGGGACGCCGTCAACGTGGTCGAGTCCTTCGATGACCAGCATCTCCCAGAGCGGGCGCGACTTGTCGAGCGGCCGGGCATGGAACCGTGACAGCTGGATGCAGAGCTGGCGCCAGTCACCCGGCGCGGGCAGCCGGCTGTGCTGCACGTGGTATTCGAGATCGAAATGCTCGTCATCGACCCAGTACGGGAAGTCGAGATCCAGCGGCACGCGCACGAGGCGCCGGCGAAACAGCGGGTTCATGTGCAGGCGGCTTTCGATGTGCGCAAGGATGTCCTTGAAGCGCACGACCTTGCCGTCCGGCACCGTCGACGGGTCAAAGATGGCGATGGCCGTGATCTGGATGTGGTTGTCCTCTGACTCCATGTAGAGGAACTGGGCGTCTTGTGGGCTGAGCTGATCCATTAGTTCTTGACTACACGTAGTGGCTTGACGAGGTGCCCATCACGATCCTGACCCAGTGTACGCAGGTACAGGTCGCGCACCTCGTTGACATGGTCGTCAATCGTCTCGGACTTCCAGTTGGCGGTGTCTATCGGCGGCAGCACCTCGACGTCGACCGTGGCGGGATGGTAGATCGCCGAGCCCTTGGGCATAACGTCGACGGAGTTGCGGATCACGATCGGGACGACCGGTACGCCCGCCTGCATGGCGAGGTGGAACGCACCTTTCTTGAACGGCGCAAGTTTCGGCGTGATCGAGCGTGTTCCTTCCGGCGACACGCACACCGACTTGCCCTCGATGCGCATCGTGTCGACCAGCCCGGACAGCGCCTCCACCGCGCTGTCGTGATCCTTCCTGTCGATCAGCACGACACCCGAGTATTCGAGGATGCGGCCGATCAACGGAACATCGCCGATCTCTTTCTTGCCGACTCCGCTGATGTCGCGGCGCAGCAGGCGCGCGACGATGACCATGTCGACGTTGCTCTGGTGATTGAAGATGAACACGGCCGGACGATGCGACCAGAGATGGTGTTCACCCTTGATGCGCAGATTCAGACCGATCAGCGCACTGGCAAGATCGGCGAAGACCGACATCGAGAAGTTGATGGCGTCGCGCCGCGAGCCGGTCAGGGCCCATATCGGAAGGCCCGCAAAAAAGCTGCCCATCAGGCTCGCCGGGACCATCGCCGTGCGCAGCCAATCCGTCGGCGTCGGGCGGCCGCGGCTCGCAAAGCGGCGTACCGGCCAGCCGCGCTCCTCGGATATCGACAGCAGCCGGCTGCTCGGATTCAGCGGCCTCGGGTTGCCGACGCGCTCGAGCAATTGCAGGTCGTCGGTGCTGTCGGAATAGAAGAAGCTCTTGTCGAGGTCGACGCCGCGCTCCTCGGCGAGTTTCTCTGCGGCGAGCACTTTGCCCGGGCCGAAGCAGATCGGGCGCTTGACCTCGCCCGTGAACACGCCGTTCTCCACCTGCAGGTGCGTGCAGAGCACGTGCTCGATATCGAGGCTGCGGGCAGCAGGAACGACCTGGTAGGGCGAGGCCGACGAAATGATCGCTACCGTGTGGCCCTTCTTGAGGTGCGTCTCGACGAGGGCGCGCGTCTCGGGATAGATCTGTTTTGCGAGATGGGAGCGGAAGATCTCTTCACCGAACTGGGCGTAGCTGTCCTCGCGCACACCGCGCAGGAACTGGGATGCGGCCAGGGCGAGCGCCGGGAACCCGAGAATGCCGATGCCGAAACTGGCCATGACGCTGACCAGCTCGACGAATTCGCGCGGCGACAGCTGCCCGCGCCTGAGCTGCTCCCGGATGAACGTGACGGCCGAGTAGCCCGCAATGATCGTGCCGTCGAAATCGAACAATGCCCCGATTTCCGGTCCGTCCGGCAGGTTCTCGACTTCGGCGACGACGTTGTGGTGGGACACGGCAAACTCCTCTCAGCCCGCCATTGTACGGTGAGCGGGGTACCTCGCACTACGTTTTTCGCGCAGATTCGCTCGGAACGCGCCGAAAAGGGCCCGATGGGCGACCGATGTCACGGCGCGGCAGGCGAGAGCGAACATCGCGAAGGGCCGCAGCCAGGAAAGCTGGGCGCGCAAGTCCCTGTTTTCAGGCATGATCGCAAGCCGGTATTCTGTCGACCGCCGATAGAGGCGCGACAGCGGAGAATCATTCGCTGCGCGGGCGTGCACCCGCCGGCTTGGACAAGGTGCACTGGTTCAGTGCAGAATTCGTTTCAATAACCAATTGATTTAAAAGTGGAATATGGCGTATCGGATCGACAAGCCATCGCGTATCGCCGTCGCTCCCATGATGGACTGGACGGACAGGCACTGCCGCTATTTCCTGCGGCTGCTGAGCCCGTCCGCGCTGCTGTACACCGAGATGGTGACCGCGGCCGCGATCGTGCACGGCGATGCCGGGCGCCTGCTCGCGTTCAGCGCGGAAGAGCACCCGGTGGCACTGCAGCTCGGTGGCTCCGACCCGGACTGGATGGCCCGGGCAACCGCCGCGGCATCCCGTCACGGCTACGACGAGATCAACATCAACGTCGGTTGCCCGAGCGATCGCGTGCAGAGCGGGCAGTTCGGTGCCTGCCTCATGGCGCGTCCGGATCTCGTTGCACGGTGCTACACGGCGATGACGCGTGAAACGGACGTGCCGGTCACGGTCAAGTCGCGCATCGGTCTCGATAACCACGACAGCTACGCCTTCCTCCGCGCGTTCGTCGAGCCACTGGCCGCGGCCGGTTGCAGGAAGTTCATCGTGCATGCACGGATTGCCGTCCTCGAGGGGCTGAGCCCGAAGGAGAACCGCAGCGTGCCACCGCTCGACTACGAGCGCGTGTACCGCTTGAAGCGCGATTTCCCCGACCTCGAGATCGTCCTCAACGGCGGTCTGGCGAGCATTGCCGAGGTCGATACGGCACTCCGGCACGTTGACGGGGCGATGATCGGTCGGCAGGCGTACCATCGGCCATGGCTGCTCGTTGAACTCCAGCAGCATCTCGACGCGACATTCGTCGCGCCGAGCCGCGACGACGTGGTCGAAAAAATGGTCGCCTACGTCGACCGGCAACTCGACACCGGCGTCCCGCTTCACGCCGTCACGCGTCACATGCTGGGCCTGTTTGCGGGCCGCCCCGGGGCGCGGGCATGGCGGCGGTACATCAGTGAGCATGCGTACCGCGAGGGGGCGGGGAGCGAGGTCCTCGTCAACGCACTTAACGCTATGCCTGCCGCCGCGTAGGCGGCTACAATGCACGGCCCGACGAGAGCACCTGAAAGAGCGGATCAAATGAGCGTGAAAACAGCCAGCAAACACTCGACGATGGCCGAGCAGGCCGACAAGCACGAACTCTACGAACTCTCGGTGCAGAACGTGGAGAACGAGGTGGAATTCCTGCAGACGACGTTCAAGTCGCTGACCGGCCGCACCGCGCACCTGTTTCGCGAGGATTTTTGCGGTACCGCGAGTGCCTCGTGCGAGTGGGTGCGCCAGGGCAAGGAGTTCCAGGCCATCGGGGTCGACATCGACCCGGCGGTGCTCGAATGGGGGCGCAAGCATCGCGTCGGCCGGCTGGACCCGGAGGACCGGGCGCGCGTCAGCCTGATCGAGTCCGACGTCATGGAGGTCGACACGCCGAAAGTCGACGTGCTCGCGGCGTTCAACTTCAGCTATTTCATTTTCGACACGCGAGACACGCTGCGCGCGTATTTTCGACGTGCTTACGACGCGCTGCAGGACGACGGCGTGTTCTTCTGCGACATGTTCGGCGGCCCGGAATCGCAGGAGGAGACCAGGGAAAAGACGAAGCACAAGAAGCACGGCTTCACCTACATCTGGCACCAGGCGGAATTCCACCCGGTGACGCACTACATTCGCTGCCATATTCACTTCAAATTCAAGGACGGCTCCAAGCTGAAGAAGGCATTCACCTACGAGTGGCGACTGTGGTCGGCTCCCGAGCTTCGCGAATTGCTGCTCGAAGCGGGATTCCGCACCGCAACGGTCTACTGGGAAGGCGAGGACGAGGACGGCGAGGGCAACGGCGAGTTCACGCCGGATGAGCGGGGCGAGGCGGACCTCGCATGGATCGCGTACATCGTCGCGCAGAAATAGTAGTATTATTAGCTGCTTGGGCTAGGAAGCTGTGAGCCGGGTTATGGCAAAAGACCTTGAAGTCGCGATCGTGTTCGCCGACGTCGTCGGTAGCACGCAGCTGTATGACAAGTTCGGCGATACCAAGGCCAGCGAGACGGTCGCACATTGTCTCGAGATCATGAAAGACGCGACCTACCAGTTCAACGGCACCGTGATCAAGACGATCGGCGACGAGGTCATGTCGACCTTCGAGACCGTCGACGACGCCATGGGTGCGGCGGTGATGATGCAGTCGCGCGTCACCTCCGAGACCAAGAAAGACGGCATCCCCGTCTCGATCCGTATCGGTTGCCACTACGGTCCGGTGGTCCAGGAGCAGAACGACATTTTCGGCGCGGCCGTGCACACGGCGAACCGCATGACCTCTCAGGCGAAGGCGAAGCAAATCATAATCTCCGGGTTCACCGTGGAGCAGATGAGCTCGGACCTTCGCAAGCAGACGCGCCAGATCGATGTCGCCACCGTGCGCGGGCGACTCGACGAGGTAGCACTTTACGAACTCGTCTGGCAGCCCGAAGAGGCGACCAGCATGCTGCCGACGATCGAGTGGGAGAACAAGGAGCGCCGCGCATCGAAGCTCTTGCTGAATTTTCGGGATACGACGGTCGAGGTGTCCGACAAGCGCAAGTCGATCAATCTCGGGCGCGCCGATGACAATGACGTGGTCATCAAGGGCAATCTGATTTCCCGCATTCACGCGAAGATCGAGATGCGGCGCGGCAAGTTCGTGCTCGTCGATCAGAGCACGAACGGTACCTTCCTGCAGAGCGCCCAGGGCCGGGAGACGTTCGTCCGCCGCGACACGGC
Organism: Woeseiaceae bacterium; assembly: GCA_041587435.1. Lineage (GTDB taxonomy): Bacteria > Pseudomonadota > Gammaproteobacteria > Steroidobacterales > Woeseiaceae > UBA1847. The sequence continues at coordinate 30,308 of JBFGYM010000001.1, read as the reverse complement.
AGAACTCGACGCCGAGGGCACGATCGGGCTCGGTCGCGCCGAAGCGCCGGGCTCAAACCTCGCCGTCTACTACAAGATGATCGATTAAGTGCCGCGGCGGGGACACCGTGGGGACACCTTTGAAGGTGTCCCCGTAGTAGCGTGCCACCTCGGATGAATCAGGATGCGCGCGCTATCTGCGCGTCCAGCGCGTCCGCGATGAGCTTTTGCTGTGTACGCAGTTCCTCGGGCAGGCGCTCGCCGTAGGTCTCGAGGTACTCGAGCACCGACGCCATCTCATCGCGCCACTGGTCGGAATGGACCGTCAGCAGTTCCTTCAGCGTCTCTCGCTCGATGTCGAGGCCCGTGGTATTGAGGTCCTCGACGTGCGGCAGGAAGCCGATCGGGGTTTCCTCGGCGCCCGCGCGGCCCTCGCAGCGTTCGATGATCCACTCGAGGACGCGAATGTTCTCGCCGAAGCCCGGCCACAGGAAGTTGCCCGCGTCGTCCTGGCGGAACCAGTTGACGTGGAAGATGCGCGGCAGGTGTGCGGTGCGTTCCGGAAAGCTCAGCCAATGGGCCCAGTAGTCCGCGAAGTTGTAACCGCAGAACGGTTTCATGGCCATGGGGTCGCGGCGCACCACGCCGACGTCGCCGACCATCGCGGCAGTCGTTTCGGACGCCGTGCCGGCGCCGACGAGCACACCGTGCTCCCAGCTCTTGGCCTCGAAGACCAGCGGCGCGACCTGCTTGCGCCGACCGCCGAAGACGATTGCCGAGATCGGCACGCCCTCCGGTGCGTCGGCCAGGGTCGAGTAACTCGGATTGTTGGTCGCCGCTACCGTGAAGCGCGAGTTCGGGTGGGCCGCCGGGCCGGCCGTGCCGTCGTAGGCTCGGCCCTGCCAGTCGCGGGCGGGTTCGCCTTCCTTCTTCCCTTCCCACCACGGCTGGTTGTCGGCCGTCGTTGCGACGTTCGTGAAGATCGCGTCGTGCTTGATCATGTCGAACGCGTTCTTGTTGGTCTTTTCGTTGGTGCCGGGAACGACGCCGAAGTAGCCCGACTCGGGATTGATGGCGCGCATCTTGCCGTCGTCGTCGAGGTGCAGCCACGCGATATCATCGCCCAGCGTCCAGGCTTTCCAGCCCTTCATGCTGGCGGGGGGAATCAGCATCGCGAGGTTGGTCTTGCCGCAGGCCGACGGGAAGGCGCAGGCGATGTAATGGGTTACGCCATCGGGGCTCTCGAGCCCGACGATCAGCATGTGTTCGGCGAGCCACCCTTCGCTGCGCGCCTGGTAGCTGGCGATGCGCAGGGCATGGCATTTCTTGCCGAGCAGGGCATTGCCCCCGTAGCCGGAGCCATAGCTCTTGATCGACAGTTCGTCGGGGAAATGCATGATGAAGCGCCGCTTCGGATCGAGTTCGCCGGTCGAATGCAGGCCCTTGACGAAGGTGCCCTCGCGTTCGATGCGAGCCAGGGCCTTGCTGCCCATGCGCGTCATGAGTTTCATGTTGACGACGACGTACGGACTGTCCGTGATTTCGACGCCGCAGCGCGAGTAGGGTGAATCGATCGGGCCCATGCAGTACGGGATCACGTACATGATGCGCCCTTTCATGCAGCCCTCGAACAACGCGTCCATCTGCTTGTGGGCATCGGCCGGCGGCATCCACAGGTTATTCGGGCCCGCGTCGTCTTCGTTTTTCGTGCAGACGAAAGTCAGGTGCTCGACGCGGGCGACGTCGTTCGGGTCCGACAGGTGCAGGTAGCACCCGGGGTGCGTCTGCTGGTTGAGTTTCGTCAGCGTGCCGTGGGTGAGCATCAGCTCGATCAGGTCCCGGAATTCCGCGTCGGTGCCTTCGCACCAGTGCACGGCTTCGGGTTGCGTGTGAGCCGCGACCTCGTCTGCCCAGGTCCGCAGCGATTCGAGTGTTGTCGTCATGTGCCGCCGTCTTTCTTGAAGGAATTCCGGACAGATGGTTTCCGGTAAAACTTTTCCGCGATTATACGGATGCGGCGGCGAAAAGCAGTAGGCAATTCGACGTAGGGCGAGGTTCAGGCGGGGTCTGCGTCCTTGCGCCAGATAGACAGCGCTGTCGGCGCCTGGATGCCCATCTTCACGCGGTCGTGCGTGGATGAAAAAATCCGGATCTCGATCGGGCCGTCCCGAAAAAGGTCGGCCAGCGTCATGCTCGGGTCGATGCCTTCACCGGGCCGGATCAGGAGAGACTCCGCGTCGCGTCGGCTCACGATCAGCATGGCGGTTGCCCTGAATCCGGCCTGCTCAGGCCTGCGCCAGCGACTGCTGGCCCAGGTCGCCGGTCGACTCGCCCTGCCGGCCGTAGGTGCCGACACCGGGCTCCTTGCCGCGAAGCACGGCAAGGCTCGATTCGATCTGCTGCGCTCGCGCTCGGATGGCGGCGCCGTTGGTCAGGTTCATGGCGTTGGATTCGGCGGCAATCACCATCAGGTGGTCCCACAGGTCGCCGACGAGCCCGCCGTCATCGCACCACTCGATGACAGCCTGCATTTGCGAGGAGCCGGACGCAAAGTCCCAGGAGCGGCACAGGGCGTCGCGCCGGTCGTCGAGTTTGGTCAGCGCATCGACGCAGGCAGCTTTGAGCTTGACCGCGTCGCCGAGTCCCTGCATCTGGGCATCCTGCAGCGCATTGCGCTCCTCCGCGAGCGCCTCTTTGAGGCCCAGCGCCTCGTAGACCATGTCGTTCAAAAGCTTGACGATCTCTTCGCGAGCGAAATCCGGGGAGATTATCGGCACGACTAGTCTCCGAACGAGCGGTCGAGGCGAATCATGGCATCCGCGATGGCGTCGGCGTCGATCTCGTACTCGCCACTGGCAATCGCCGCCTTGATCTCGGCAACGCGTTGCTGATCGACCGCCGGCAGCGATTCGAGCGCCTTGTCGAGCCGCGCGAGCAGCTTGGCGTCATTGGTCAGGTTGACCGTCTCGTCGCTGCGAGCCGACGAAGCGGGCGCTGCGTCGGGCGCGGCTTTCGCGGGCTCGCCCTTGGCCAGCGACCGCGACTCGTCGACCTTGCTGCCGATTTTCCCCAATGTTCCCTGATCCATAGGACCGATCCTGTTTGTCATAACGTATAAACCTCAACGATCATTGTTGCTAATCCCCGTATCGGCCACCGCTGGCGATACTTTAGATTTAGCGCGAAATAAACCGGCCCCATCCGGTACCAGCACTTCGATGTGCTCCCTGGAGCGGACTATACCCTCGATAATGCGCCCCGAATTGGCGTTCTCGACGCGGATTCGCTGGTTCAGGCCGCCGTCGGTGAGGGCGGTTCCGGCCATGCTGACGGCGATACCGCCGCTGTTCGCGATCACCGTCACCGACTGGCCCCGACGAATGACGCGATCGAATTCGAGCAGGCCGGGCGTCAGAACCTTGCCGGCCAGCAGCGGCACCTTGAGGCGCTGCCCGGCGAGTTGCGAGAGATCCGACAGGTAGCCGCGGCGCAATCGCGACACATCGCGCCGCTCCTCGCGCACGTCGGCCGCCGTCAGCACGTGGCCGCGCGGCAGCGGCCGGCTTGCCACCAGCACCGTGGCCGAGACCGCCACCTCGACCGGAACGTAGACTTTCCACGGACGGCTGCCCGCGCAGCGCACGCCGACGATGGTTCGCCTTGCGACTTCCACGCCGTCGCGCAGAAATCCCTGCAGCGGGCGGTCGCAGCGTGCGAGGCGGTGCCGTGTGTCGAGGGTCGAGGCGGCCACCGTCGTGTCCGGACCGCTGTTCATGTGGCGGGCCAGGAAAGCTTCGGCCGTGCGGGCAATGTCGTCGGTCGGATGCCAGTCGATCGCGGTGGCCGCCGCGCAGGGCACCAGCGCGAGCACCGGCAGCAGCCGCGCCAGGCCGCCGGATTGATGGCGCCCGGCCGTTGCGGCCGTCAATTTCCCGGCGTTTTGCCGGTTTCCTGCTGGCATGTGTTCTCCGTCCATCGGGCGTCATTCCCAAGGCTGGCGCCGCCGGCGGCGGCGCGGCCGGCCATGGCCGGCATTCCTGCGCCGCGCAAGCGCTGCGCTTCCGCTAAACCATAATGCACAAACTGTGCCAGCCGCGTGCGGACGGCACGGGCCTCCAACGCCGGGCAACCGGGGCGCGCGGCATGCTGCAGTGGATCGGCACGCGGCTGCCGCGGACCGGCAAGGAATTGCCGCGTCGCGCCGACCAGGGGCCGAACTGCGTGGTATCGGCCGGCATCCGCATTGCTTTAGTCATGCCGTACCGGACAGGTCCCGGGCCAGGTTGGCACGCCAGTTGCATAGAGGTCTGCAGGACAGTCAGTTGTGAGACGGACAAGGTTGGCAACATGGAAATTCCGGCATTAGGACAGTTCGAACACGCCCTCAGGTTGCGCGCCCAGCGCAACGAGTTGCTCGCATCGAACATCGCGAACGCGGATACGCCCAATTACAAGGCGCGCGACATCGACTTCGCCGGTGCGCTCAAAGCGGCACGCGGCGAATCGCTGGATCTCGCGACGACCAGCGACCTGCATCGCAGGGCCTGGCATACGGGTCCCGGCGGGCAGGAGGCCCTGTTCCGCGTGCCGCACCAGTACACGCTCGACGGCAACACGGTCGAGACCGACGTCGAGCAGGCCGAGTTTGCCGAAAACGCGCTCCAGTATCGCGCGGCACTGGCCTTCCTGGACGGGCATATCCGCACGCTCAAGTACGCCATCAAGGGAGGTGAGTGATGTCCCTGTTTGATGTCTTCGACACCGCCGGCAGCGCGATGAACGCGCAGTCGGTGCGCATGAACGTGACGGCCAGCAACCTCGCCAACGCGGGCCAGGTCAGCGGCGACCCGGACAAGGTGTACCGCGCCAGGCACCCGGTTTTTTCGAGCTTCAGCGACACGCTGCTCGGCGAGGGCGCGGTGGCCGGGGTGCGGGTCGACGGCGTCGTCGAGAGCCAGGCGCCGATCCTGGTCCGATACCAGCCGGATCATCCCGAGGCAGACGCCGACGGCAACGTATACGCGACCAACGTCAATGCCGTTGAGGAGATGGTCAACATGATTTCGGCGTCGCGCTCCTACAAGAACAACATCGAGATGATCAACACGACCAAGGACCTGTTGCTGCAGACCCTGCAGCTGGGCCGCTAACGAGCGCGGATGAGACGCCATGAACACACTCGGACCCATTGAAGACTTTTCCGGATTCGCCCCGCCGCCGACCCAGGCGCGCCGCGACCGGCTCGGTCAGGAAGACTTCCTGACGCTTATGATCACGCAGTTCAAGAACCAGGACCCGTTCGCACCGATGGACAACGGGGAGTTTCTCGGGCAGCTGGCGCAGTTCAGCACGGTCAGCGGCATCGAGTCCCTGAACACGTCGTTCGGCGGGCTTGCCGGGTCCATGCAGGACAACCAGGCGCTGCAGGCGGCCGGTCTCGTCGGTCACCGCATCCTCGCGGTCAGCGACACGGCGTACCTGGGTGACAGCGGTTCCGTCAGCGGCGCCCTCGAACTGACCAGCAGCGCGTCGAACGTGGAAGTGGACATCATCGATGCCTCCGGCGCCCTCGTGCAGCGCATCCAGCTCGGGCAACAGCCGCCCGGGCTCGTGAATTTCACGTGGAACGGGACGGCGAGTGACGGCGATCGAGCCCCGGACGGGCAGTACCGGATTGCGGCACGGGTAATACGCGGTGCCGACGTGGAGAGCGCGCCGACCGTCATCGAATCGAGAATTCAGAGCGTCACGCTGGGCCAGTTCGGCGGCAGCCTGTCGCTCAACCTGGAGGGCGGGCAGTCGATGCCGCTCGGCCGGGTCTACCAGATCATCGGATAACGAACCAAGGACCAGGAGTAGAAACATGCCATTTGCAGTCGCACTCAGCGGATTGAATGCCGCTTCGGCCGATCTCGGCGTGACCGCGAACAACGTCGCGAACGTCAACACGACCGGCTTCAAGATGTCCCGCGCGCAATTCGCGGAAGTGTTTGCCGTGGGTACCCAGAGCGTCAGCTCGAGCGCCTCGGGCAGTGGCGTACGCCTGTCCGCCATCGCGCAGCAGTTTACCCAGGGAAACATCGATTTCACGGACAACGCGCTCGATCTCGCCATCGGCGGCGAGGGCTTTTTCGTCATCAGCGAAAACGGCGCACGCAGTTACACCCGCGCCGGCGCATTCGGCGTCGACAACCAGGGCTACGTCATCAATGCACAGGGCGCCCGCCTGCAGGCCTACCCGTACGCCGGTAACGGCCTGTTCAACACGGGCACGCCGCAGGACCTGCAGCTCACGATCGGTGCGAACCCGCCGGCTGCGTCGACACGTGCCTCGTTCGGCATCAACCTGCCGGCCGACGCACCGCCGCCGGCGAATCCGACGTTCGATCCTACTGATCCGTCGAGCTTCAACCACACGACCTCGGTGACGGTGTACGACTCGCTCGGCGCCGCGCACACGGCAACCGTGTATTTCATCAAGGATCCTGCGCCCAACACCTGGAACACGCAGGTGCAGATCAACGGCACCGACGTGGGCGGCGTGACCCCGATCGTCTTCGACCAGAGCGGTGCGCTGCAGTCCCCGGCCGGCGGACTGCTGCCGCTGCCCGCGTATACCCCGGGCACGGGCGCGGCCGACATCACGCTGTCGCTCGACTTCGGGTCGGCCACGCAGTTCGGCGGCAACTTCGGCGTGAACTCGCTGTCCCAGGACGGCTTCACGACGGGGCGCCTGACCGGTGTCAGCGTGGACGCGGAAGGCGTCGTGTTCGCGCGCTTCACGAACGGCCAGTCGACGTCGCTCGGCAAGCTGGCGCTCGCCAACTTCGTCAACCCGCAGGGCCTGCAGCAGCTCGGCGACACGACGTGGGGCGAGTCGTTCCAGTCGGGTGATGCGCTGCTCGGCGAAGCCGGCACGGCCTCGTTCGGCAACATCCAGTCGGGCGCGCTCGAAGCCTCGAACGTCGACCTGACCGCGCAGCTCGTGCAGATGATCACGGCGCAGCGCAACTTCCAGGCGAATGCGCAGATGATCGAGACGGCGGACGCGATTACGCAGACCGTCATCAACATCCGCTAGCGGCTCGACTGAGGAACAGCGACGATGGATGAGATGGTCTACCTGGCGATGACCGGCGCGCGACAGACGGAATACGCGCAGGCCATCAATGCCAACAACCTCGCAAACGTGTCCACGACCGGGTTTCGGGCCGACCTGCATGCGTTCAGCTCGGTGCCGATCGACGGGCCCGGCGTGGACACGCGTATCAACGCCGTCGTCGACTCCTCGGGCACGGACATGACGCAGGGCGCGCTGCAGAACACGGGCCGCGACCTCGACGTCGCCGTGCGCGGCGCGGGGTTCATTGCCGTGCAGGCACCGGACGGCAGCGAGGCGTACACGCGTGCGGGCGACCTGCGCGTCGAGTCCGGCGGACTGCTGTCGACGGGCGCCGGACACCTGGTCCTCGGTGATGGAGGTCCGGTGGCGATTCCGCCGAACGCGAGCCTGCTGATCGGCACCGACGGCACGATCTCGATCCAGCCGCTGGGCCAGGGACCGGAGACGATTGCGCCCGTCGATCGCATCAAGCTCGTCAATCCGGATCCCGGTGCGCTCTACAAGGGCGAGGACGGCCTGCTGCACCTGAAGCGCGAAGGCGCGGCGCCGCCGGATGCCAGCGTGTCGCTGGTATCCGGGTCGCTCGAACAGAGCAACGTCAACGTCGCGCGAACACTCGTCAATATGATCGAGCTCGCGCGCCAGTATGAAATGCAGGTCAACGTAATCAAGGCATCGGAAGAAAACGCCGAGGCCGCCGCCAGTTTAATGCGCCTCGGTTAGGCGCGTGAGTAGGAGAAGTCAATGAACCAGGCACTGTGGGTGGCAAAGACCGGGCTCGACGCGCAGCAGACGCGCATGGCCGTCGTGTCCAATAACCTGGCCAACGTCAACACGACGGGATTCAAGCAGGGACGCGCGGTGTTCGAGGACCTGCTGTACCAGAACGTCCGCCAGTCCGGCGGCCAGAGTTCGCAGGATACGCTGTTGCCGTCCGGCATGACGCTGGGTACGGGCGTGCGTGTCGTTGCGACCGAAAAGCTTTTCACCCAGGGCAGCGTCCTGCAGACCGGCAACGCGCTGGACGTCGCGATCAACGGTCGCGGCTTCTTCCAGGTGCTGAAACCGGACGGTGAGCTCGCGTACACGCGCGACGGCACCTTCCAGATCAATTCACAGGGGGAACTCGTGACCTCGAGCGGTTATCTCGTGCAGCCCGGCATCGCCATTCCGGATGCGGCACAGAGCATCACGATCGGGACGGACGGCGTCATCTCCGTGAAGCTCGCCGGCCAGGCCACGCCGACGCAGGTCGGTACGCTCGAGATTGCCGACTTCATCAATCCGGTCGGCCTGCAGGCCGTCGGCGAAAACCTGTACATCGAAACGGCCTCGAGCGGCTCACCGCAACCCGGGACTCCGGGGCTGAACGGGCTCGGCTCGATCGCCCAGGGCGCGCTGGAGGGATCGAACGTGAACGTCGTATCGGAGTTGGTCAGCATGATCGAGACGCAACGCGCCTACGAAATGAACTCCAAGGCGATATCGACCAGCGACCAGATGATGCAATACCTCAACAACAACCTGTAAGGAAGCCGGCATGAGCAAACCCATTTTCTTCATCGTGTCGCTCCTCGGACTGGCGTCTCTCGTCGGTTGCGCCAGCCAGCGCGGTCCCGAGCCTCGCTGGTATCCGCCGACCGTTGACACTGCCGCGCGCAAACCGCCCGAGCCCGGCGCGATCTACAACGAAGGGACGGAGATCCGCCTGTTCGAGGATCGCAAGGCAAGCCGCGTCGGCGACATCCTGACGGTCGTGCTGGCCGAGAAGACCAACGCGTCCAAGAACTCGCAGACATCGACCGGCAAGTCGACCGAGGCGACGCTCCTGAATCCGACCGTGTTCGGCCGGGGGATCACCCACAACGGCGTTTCCCTGTTCGAGGGCGAGCTCAGCGGCGACAGCAACTTCGACGGCCGCGGCTCCAGCAGCCAGAGCAACAGCCTCGACGGCGACATCACGGTGACCGTCATCGAACGCCTGCCGAACGGCAACCTCGTTATTGCCGGCGACAAATGGGTCACGCTCAACCAGGGTCAGGAGTTCATTCGCCTGACCGGCATCATCCGGCCCGATGATATCGAGCCCGACAATTCGTTGCAGTCGAACCGCATCGCGAGCGCGCAGATCACCTACAGCAGCAAGGGCGTTCTAGCCGCAGCGAACAAGATGGGGCTGATCTCGCGCTTCTTCAATTCCGTGCTGCATCCGTACTAGCCGAGGAACCGTCATGCACAATCAACCGAGCACCCGGGCCGCTCTCAAACACCTGGTTTACGTCATGCTGCTGGCCGGCGCGTTTCTCGCCGAGCAGGCGTGGGCGGATCGCGTCAAGGATCTCGCGACCGTGGCCGGCGTGCGCAACAACCAGCTCGTCGGCTACGGACTCGTCGTCGGCCTGAACGGCACGGGCGACCAGACGACGCAGGCCCCGTTCACGGTCCAAGGCATCGTCAACATGCTGTCCGAGTTCGGCGTTACGGTGCCGCCCGGCGTGCGTCTGCAGCTGAAGAACGTCGCGGCCGTCACGATACACGCGGAGCTGCCGCCGTTCGCCAAGCCCGGGCAAACGATCGACATCACGGTCGCCTCGATCGGCAACGCCAAGAGCCTGCGCGGAGGCAGCCTCCTGATGGCGCCGCTGCGCGGTGCGGACGGCAACGTCTATGCGATCGCGCAGGGCAACCTCGTGGTCGGCGGCTTCGGGGCCGAAAGTGCCGACGGTTCGAGCGTCACGGTCAATATTCCGAGCGCAGGCCGCATTCCGAACGGCGCGACGGTCGAGCGCGCTGCGCCGAGCAATTTCCTGACGCAGGAGGCTATCGTGCTGAACCTCCACGTGCCGGATTTCACGACGTCCAACCGCCTGGCCGACCAGATCAACGCCACGATGGGCGAGGGCACGGCCCAGTCGATCGACGCCGTATCGGTCGCCGTACGCGCGCCGACCGATGTCAGGCACCGCACAGCCTTCGTCTCGGCGCTCGAGTCACTCGAAGTGGAACCCGGAGACGTCAGGGCGCGCGTCATTGTCAACTCGCGCACCGGGACCGTCGTCATCGGCGCAAACGTGCGCGTGTCGCCGGCAGCGGTTTCCCACGGTTCCCTGGTCGTGACGATCAGCGAAACGCCGTTCGTCTCGCAGCCGCGGGCGCCGTTCAGTGACGCCGGAGAGACCGTTGTGCTGTCCGACTCCGATGTCGCCATCCGGCAGGAAGACGCCAGCATGTTCCTGTTCGAGCCGGGCACGAGCCTCGACGAAATCGTCAGGGCCGTCAACCGCGTCGGCGCGGCGCCGGGCGACCTGGTTGCGATTCTCGAGGCGCTCAAGCAGGCCGGGGCGCTGCGCGCCGAACTCGTCGTGATCTAAAGAAGACGATGACGGCGCCGATAACCGATTTCTCGCACTTTGACGATCTGCGCAGCGGGGCCGTGCGGAACGATCCGGCCGTGCTGCGGGAAGTGGCCGGCCAGTTCGAGGCGCTGTTCCTGCAGACGATGCTCAAGAACATGCGCGAGGCATCGCTGGGCGAACCGTTGCTCGGCAACAGCGACCAGTACGAGATGTACCAGGACATGATGGATCAGCAGTTGAGCGTGGAAATGTCGAGCGGCAAGGGTATCGGCCTGGCCGAGATGCTGGTGCGCCAGCTCGGCGGCGAACCGTCGATCAGGGACACCGGCCGCGAGTTCAGCGTGCCGGCACGCCGCGCGTCCCGCCCGGCGTGGCCGACGCCCGAGGCGTTCGCCGCGGATATCTGGCCGCATGCCGAGCGGGCCGCGCAGGCCATCGGCGTCGCGCCGGAGGCGATCGTGGCGCAGGCGGCCCTCGAGACTGGCTGGGGCGCCCGCGTCATGCACGACCGGCGTGGTGGCAACAGCTTCAACGTATTCGGCATCAAGGCAAGCGGTAACTGGCATGGCGACAACGTCGAGCACCGCACCCTCGAATTCGAGGGCGGGACGATGCAACCGCAGCGCGAGCGGTTTCGCGCTTATGCAGACGTTGCCGCGGCTTTTGCGGACTATGCACGCCTGATCGGCGAGAGTCCGCGTTACGAAGCGGTTCGCGGGCGCGGCGAGGACGCGACCGGATTCGCGCAGGCGTTGCAGGACAGCGGCTACGCGACCGATCCCGACTACGCCGCCAAGATCAACGACATACTCGACGGCCCGACGATGCGCAGGGTGCTGTCGGGCCTGACGGCGGGGGACGACCATGCCTGATATTCTCAACACCAGCCTGACCGGCATGCTGGCGTTCCAGCGGGCGCTCGACGTGACGGGCCACAACATTGCCAACGCGAACACGCCGGGATACAGCCGGCAGGTCGTGAACCTGACCGCGCGCGTCGGCGGCGGCAGCGGTGCCGGTTACGTCGGCGGCGGTGTGCAGGTTGCGTCGATCAAGCGCATGTACGACGCCATGCAGGTCGAACAGCTGCGCGGTTCGACGACCGGCTTCGCGCGCTTCGAAACGCTCAACAGCCTCGTGAGCCGCATGGACATTCTGCTGGCCGACCCGGATACCGGGCTCAATTCCGGTCTGCAATCGTATTTCAATGCTGTCCAGGATGCCGCCAACGACCCGTCCTCGATCCCGACGCGGCAGGCGCTGCTCGGTGAAGCGGAGGGCATCGCCGCGCGGTTCAGGTCGCTGGACGCGCAGTTCGACGCGCTGGGCAAGGAGGCCAACGGGCGCATCGAGCTCGCCGTCGACGAGATCAACCGGCTGGCCGCGTCGATCGCGGCCGTCAACGACAAGATCTCGCTGGCGAGCGGATCGGGCAACGAGCCCAACGACCTGCTCGACGAGCGCGACAATCTCGTGCTGCAGCTTTCGGAGCAGGTATCGGTCTCCACGACGATCCAGGACGACGGCACGATGAGCGTGTTCATCGGATCGGGGCAGTCGCTCGTGCTCGGCGGTGACGCGCGTCGCCTGGCCGTGACGAACTCGGAATTCGATCCGACGCGCCGGACCGTCGTCTACCAGAGCGCGGCCGGCAATACGCCGCTGGACACGTCATCGACCGGCGGCAACCTGGGCGGGCTGCTCGAATTCCAGTCCCGGGTCCTGGACCCGGCGCGCCAGTCGCTCGGTCAGACGGCACTCGCTTTCGCGCAGACGCTAAACCAGCAACACGCGGCGGGGATGGACCTGCGCGGCAATCTCGGCGGCGATCTCTTCGCAGTCGCACCGCCGACCGTCTTGTCCTCGTCGAACAACGCGGGCAGCGGCACGGTCGATGCAGCGATCAGCGATCTCGGTGCACTGACGGGCGCGGACTACGTGCTCGAGTTCGACGGCAGCAGCTACACGCTGACGCGCACCGATACGAACACCGCCGTGGCCCTGAGCGGCAGCGGCACGCCGGCGGACCCGTTCGTCGCTGACGGTATCAGCTTCGTCACGGGCGGCGCGCCCGCAGCCGGCGATCGCGTCCTGATCCGCTCCGCGGCCGATGCCGCCGGCAGCCTGCAAAACGTGCTCTCGGACCCGCAGGCGCTGGCGCTTGCGGCACCGACGCGCTCATCTGCCTCTCTGGGCAATACGGGCAACGCGGTCGTGACACCGGCACGCGTTACCGACCCGGCCGATCCGGCCCTGCTGACGAGCGCCGTGATCGAATTTACGGGACCCGCGACCTACAGCATCAACGGGGCCGGGAGTTTCGCCTGGACGGACGGCGCGCCGATCGTCGTCAACGGCACGGAAGTGACAATCAGCGGATCGCCTGCCTTGGGCGACCAGTTTACGATCGAGGCCAATTACGGCGCCTCGGGCGACAACAGCAACGCGTTGCTGCTCAGCAATACCCAGTCGCGCGGCATTCTGGACGGCGGCACGATCAGCATCAACGAGAACTACGGCCAGCTCGTCGCCAACGTCGGTTCGACGACCCACCAGGTGCGGTCGAACCTCGACGCCCAGGGCGTCGTCCTGCGCAACGTCCAGGATTCAGTTCTCGCGACCTCGGCCGTTAACCTCGACGAAGAGGCGGCGAAGCTGATCCAGTACCAGCAGGCCTACCAGGCCGTGGCGCAGGTGATCGCAGTCGCCGCCACGCTGTTCGACAGCCTGCTGGAGGCGACGAGGAGGTAGTCATGAGGGTCTCGACGCGCGGCGCATTCCTCCAGGGACTCGACGCCATGCAACGCTTGCAGCAGGCGCTCGATCGTACGCAGCGCCAGATTTCCAGCGGGCGGCGTATCCTGACGCCGTCGGACGATCCGATCGCCGCGTCGCGTGCACTCGAGTTGCGCGAAGCGATTGCGCGCCTTGGTCAATTCGACCGCAACGGCAACATTGCAACGAACCGGCTTGCGCAAGAGGAACAGGCGCTGGGCTCGGTCAACAACGTGCTGCAGCGCGTCCGTGAGCTGGCCCTGCAGGCAAACAATGCCACGCAGAGCGACGAATCGCGCGCGCTCATCGCCGTCGAGATGCGACAGCGCCTCGACCAGCTCGTGCAGCTCGCCAACCAGCAGGACGGCGACGGCAATTACCTGTTTTCGGGAAATCTCTCGGATACGCAGCCGGTGACACGCACGGGCTCGACGTTCGGCTACAACGGCGATGACGGCCGGCGGTTCATCCAGATCGGCGAGGGCCGCGTGGTGGCCGACGGCGATCCGGGCAGCGCGGTGTTCTTCGCCATCCGCGACGGCAACGGCGTATTCAGCAGCACTGCCTCGGCCACGAACACGGGGACCGGCGTCGTCGGTGCCGGCAGCCAGGCCGATCCGACCGCGTGGGTAGCGGACCAGTACACGGTCCGCTTCATCACCCCTGGCAATTACGAAGTCCTTGATTCCGCGGCGGCGGTCGTTGTTTCGGGCAGCTACCAGCCCGGCGATACCGTCGCATTCAACGGCATCGAGTTTTCGATCAGCGGGCAGCCTGCCGCCGGTGACGAATTCACCATTGCGCCGAGCCGCAACCAGGACATGTTCTCGAGCGTGGAGCGCATGATCGCGGCACTGGAGTCGGGCGCCGGCGATGATGCGTCGCGCGCTGCGTTAAACAACCGCATCAATTCGGAGCTGCAGAACATCGACCAGGCGATCGGCAACGTACTCGGCGTGAGGACCGAGGTCGGCGCGCGATTGGCCAGCATCGAATCGCAGCTCGACAGTAACGGCGGCTTCGCGCTGACGCATCGGGAAACGCTCGCGTCGATCGAGGACCTCGATTACGCGGAGGCCCTGTCCCGCATGAGCCTCGAGATCACGACGCTCGAGGCAGCACAGCAGACCTTTATCCGCACGCAAGGGCTTTCGCTGTTCAACTACCTGTAAGCCGCGGACCCGTGTGCGGCACGTCACAAAATCCGCGTTTGCCGCTAAAGTTTCGATCGCCCCTGCCGGGCCCGCATCCCGAGCCATTCGAGTTTCCGCTAAAGGTCTCACCGAGGTGACCGATAAACCCTGTGTACGATGGTTCCGGGTCGGATTCCGGGCCGTTGACGGACTTCCGGCAGCTCTTGCGAGACCGGGAATATCTTTAGACAGGAGTTTAACCAAATGGCACAGACGATTAACACCAACGTTGCATCGCTGAACGCGCAGCGTAACCTGAGCCGCTCGCAGGGCATGATGAACACGGCACTCGAGCGTCTGTCGACAGGTTTGCGCATCAACAGCGCCAAGGACGATGCGGCCGGGCTCGCGATCTCGGAGCGTTTCACGACGCAGATCCGCGGCCTGGACCAGGCTGTTCGTAACGCTTCGGACGGCATTTCCCTCGCGCAGACGACCGAGTCCGCACTCGGCGAGCTGACCAACAACCTGCAGCGCATTCGTGAGCTGGCCGTGCAATCGGTCAACGCCACGAACTCGGCCTCTGACCGCGCAGCCCTGAACGCCGAAGTCCAGGAACGCATCGCCGAGGTAGACCGCATTGCCAAGCAGACGAACTTCAACGGCGTGAAAGTGCTCGACGGTTCGTTCGGCACGGCTGTGTTCCAGGTCGGCGCCAACGTCGGCGAGACGATTTCGGTCTCCCTGACGACGGACGTCACCGCCGGTGCGATCGGTACGGTCAACACGGTATCCGGTGTGGCTTACGCCATGGACACGGTTACGGCGCCGGGAACGGCCGATACAGTGCTCACATTCACGCCTGCAGTAGGCGCTGCCAGCACTGTTAATGTCGCTGCCGGTGCGACCATCCAGGAAGCTGCGGATGCTATCAACGGCGCAAACATTAGCGGCGTTTCAGCGTTCGTGAACGACCTCGGGTTTCTTCAGGTTCTGTCTGACGATCCCGGTGTCGCAATCACCGAAGCCGTTGGCGGAGCGGGCAACGTGACTGGCCTGGCAGGCGTGACGACCGCTGCCGAGGCTGTGTCCGCAGCCACGACGCTGGCCGGCCTGGGTGTTGACTCGGTGTCGAACGCCAACTTCGCGATCGCACGCATCGACTCTGCCCTGACGGCGGTCAACGGCCTGCGCGGCAACCTGGGTGCTATCCAGAACCGCTTCGAGTCGACGATCGTGAACCTGCAGACGGTCAGCGAAAACCTGTCGGCTTCTCGTGGCCGCATCCAGGATGCCGACTTCGCCGCAGAAACGGCAGCGTTGACCAAGGCACAGATCCTGCAGCAGGCTGGCGTTGCCGTCCTCTCGCAGGCGAATGCCCAGCCGCAGCTGGCTCTGAGCCTGCTGCAGTAACGGCAGCTAGAGGAATAACCCCGCGGAAGGGGGCAGGGACGCCTCCTTCCAACGGGGCCTCAGGGTTGAAGGAGAATTTGGATGTCTGAGCTAGACGTGAAACCAGTCTCCATCCATACAGGAACGTTTCCTGTACAGAAGGTGTCGCTGGAGTCGAAAGCCGGCAACGACCGACCCGCCAGCGGCAATTCTGTGCCGGACACCGACGCGCCGGATATGGAAGTACTCGCCCGCAAGCTCAACATTGCGACCCGCTCGATCGGTCGCGATTTGCGTTTCCAGGTGAACATGGAGACGGGAAGCTCGGTGATTCAGGTGCTGGACCGGGAAACCGGCGAGATCATTCGCCAGATCCCCCCGGAAAACGCCAAGACTTACATCTCGGAGCATGGAAAGGTCGCACTGAGGCTCTACGACGACCTTGTATAGGGACTGGCAATGTTCGATTTCGTCAATCTGGCATGGATCTTGTAACCCAGTTTGTTATGAATCGAACCGCAATGACCGCAGCTTGAGAAATTGACATGCCCAGTATTGTTTCAACCGGAATCGGATCCGGCCTCGACATTGCCGGTATCGTACAGCAGCTAGTCGCCGCGGAGGGGCAACCGGTGGAGTCCAGACTGGGACAGCAGGAGATTCGCGCACAGTCGAAGCTCTCCGCTTTCGGCAGCCTTAAGGCGGCCCTGTCTGACGTTCGGGACAAGCTCGAGATCATGCGCTCGCTGGACCAGTTCCTCGCGCGCAAGGCGTCATCGAGCAACGAGGACAAATTCACGGTCAGCGCGGGCACCAGTGCGCTGCCCGCGCGTTACTCGCTGGAGGTCGTCCAACTTGCCCAGGCCCACAAGCTCACGTCGGGCGCTTTCACCGGTTCCGACGCTGTCGTCGGCACGGGCACACTCACCGTCACCGTGGGCGGCGCGACCATGAATGTCGACGTCGACGCGACCAACAACACGCTTTCCGGCATTCGCGATGCCATCAATGCCGCCAGCGACAACCCGGGCGTCGCCGCGACCATCGTCAACGCCGAAAGCGGCAGCTACCTGATCATGACGGCCGAAGACTCGGGTGCCGCCAACACGATCACGATCAACCAGGCGGGCGGCGACGGAGGATTGGCCGCTCTCGAGTACGACCCGGGCGCCGGGCTGGTGTCGATGAGCGAATCCATTGCACCCCAGGACGCGCTGATTCGCATCGACGGGCTCGACGTCATCAGCAGCACGAACGTGTTTGCCGGCGCCGTCGAGGGCGTCACGATCACGGCCCTCGAAGCGACGACGGGGCCTGCCGAAACGCTGACGGTCGAAAACGACCACAAGGCGGCCAAGCAGCTCGTCAACGATTTTATCGCCAGCTATAACGCGCTCATCAAGACGTTCGACCAACTGACCGCCTACGACGCCGACGCCGAGCTGGGCGCTCCGCTCATCGGCGACTCAACGGTGCGAGGCATTCGCGACCAGATCCGGCGCGAAATGAGTACGGCCGTACAGGACCTCGATGCGCCGTTCTCGATGCTCGGCGACGTCGGCATCGAAGTACAGCTCGACGGCACCTTGTCGGCGGACGATACCCGCCTCGACGCGGTGCTCGACGACGATTTCGTGAAGTTCGGTCAGTTGTTCTCGACGACCGACGGGTTTGCCACGCGGCTCTATGCGCTGGCGGACGGCTATCTCGATTCAGACGGCATCATCGAATCCCGCACGCAAGGCCTGACGGCGATCATCGACGGCATTAACGAGGACCGGCAGGCACTCAACGAGCGGCTCGCGTCGCTGGAAACGCGCCTGCTGAGGCAGTTCAACGCGCTCGACTCGTTGTTGGCACAGCTGACGTCGACGAGCAACTTCCTGGCCCAGCAACTTGAAAACCTGCCGACGATTCAGCGGCAACAGAACTAAAGACTCGATATGTATACAGCCAGCCAGAACCACGCATTGCAGCAATACCAGCAGATCGGTACCCGCGGCGCCATCGGCGACGCGTCGCCGCACCGCCTGATCCAGCTGATGATGGAGCACGCGCTGACCCAGATGAATCACGCGCGGGGCCACATCCTGCGCGACGAGATCGACAGGAAGGGTCAGGCACTGGGGTCCGCCATCAGTGTGATCAACGGCCTGCAAGCGAGCCTCAATCACAAGGAGGATGCCCGGATGTCGGCGAACTTCGATGCGCTGTACGCCTACATGATGCGGCGGCTGCTCGAAGCAAATCTCAAGAACGACGCGGCGATCGTGGACGAGATCGCCGGATTGATGCGGGAACTCAAGGAAGCCTGGGACGCGATAGCCGACGATGCCGAGTTGCTCGGGTCGGCAGCGGCAGGCCAACGGCGGGAGGGTAGTCATGCTGGCGAATCGAGCTGAAATCGAAAGCGGTCCGCAAAGAGAAGCCCATGAACTGGTGGCGTTGATGGAGGGTGCCGTCGCCCGCCAGGAATGGGAACGGGCCGAGAAGCTGGCGGTGCAGGTCAAGAGCGCGCTGCTGCGCATTCCCGAATCGGAACGTGCGGCGGCGGTGATGGCACTGAGCCAGGTGTTCGAGCGCGTGAAAACGAGTGCACTCTCGTCGCGCGCCGAGGTGCTTGCGAGGTTGTCCGAGATTCGGCGGGGCCGGGTAGCGCAGCGCGCTTACGCCCAGCCGCAGTCGCCGACGGAGCGTCCCGCATTACGTTAAAACTACCGTATTTGTGAATCGGGTCACAATGCCGGTCATTTGAGGGCGCTATGCTATCCACCTGTTTTGCTTGACATAAGCGCGACCGGGGGACGGCATGGCATCGAAAGGGACGAACGCGGGCAAGATCCTGATTCTCGACGCTGACGCGGCGAGAGCCAGGAATTTCGCCGGCCGTCTCGGCTACCTGAACTACGAGGCCATCGTCCCTGACGGCGATCGGCTCGATGCCGTCGACGCGGACACGCTTGCCGTCGTGGTCGGCAAACTCGACGACACGCTCGGTGACGCTGCCGTCGCGTACCGGGATGCGCACCGCGAAACCCCGTTCATCTGCTTCCCCGAAGCCACCGGCACCCGCCCCGAACTGGCCGAGGCCGACAGCTGGATGCTGCAGCTGCCGCTCAGGCGCGCTCAGCTCAAGCGCCTTTTGAAGCGCGCCGAACGCTATCGCGGCGCTGACCGGCGCCAGCGGCTGACCGGCCAGGCCTCCTCGATCCGGCGCGTGCGCACGCTCATCGAACAGGTGGCCGACTTCGACACGACGGTGCTCGTCACCGGCCAGTCGGGCACCGGCAAGGAACTCGTCGCGCGCACGATCCACGATCTCTCCGACCGCGCCGACAAGCCTTTCGTGCCCATCAATTGCGGCGCAATTCCGGCCGACCTGCTCGAAAGCGAGTTGTTCGGGCACAAGAAGGGCGCGTTCACCGGCGCGATTGCGGACCGCACCGGGCGTTTCGAACTCGCTGAAGGCGGCACGCTGTTCCTGGACGAAATCGGCGACATGAGCCTCGACATGCAGGTCAAACTGCTGCGCGTCCTGCAGGAGCGTTGTTTCGAGCGCGTCGGCAGCGGCGAGACGCGGGCGTGCAACGTACGGATCATAGCCGCGACGCACAAGGATCTGCCCGCGGCCGTCAGCAGCGGCGAGTTCCGCGAGGACCTTTTCTACCGCCTCAACGTCTTCCCGATCGAGATGCCGCCCTTGTACAAGCGGGTGTCGGATCTGCCGCAGCTACTCGACGAGTTGTTCATGACGCACGCCGGCGACGGCACCACGCAATTCAGGGTCTCCGCAGAAGCGATTCGGGCCCTGGCCGCGTATCGCTGGCCCGGCAATATCCGCGAACTCAGTAACCTGGTCGAGCGCCTTGTCATCACCAAGCCGGACGGCATTATTGACGTCGGTGACCTGCCGCCCAAGTTTCGAGAAGCGCAGCCGGCCGCTCCGGGACAGCTTAATCCTGTCTGCGCTGCCATGCAGTTGACCGAATCCAACCTCAAGGACACCCTGCAGCGCGTCGAGCAGGACCTGATCGGCCAGGCGATGGAGGCCAGCAACGGCGTCGTCGCCAGGGCTGCGCGCCTCCTCAAGCTGCGGCGCACAACGCTGGTCGAGAAGATCGGCAAGTACAACATCGCCTGAAGCCAGCATTCCCCGACCCCGGCCGGATCGGCCGATTCCCGGCGTTTTTTCGACGGCGACAATATTTTGGCGCCGGATTGAGCCCGCCGGAAAATTGTAATTGATTGATTTAATTATAAAACAGCCCTTGGCACGTTCTTTGCATTTTTGCTTACAGGATTCCAGCAAAGCAGCGAAGAGAGGACGTCTTGCCCACACCGCCGTTACAACGTCATCGCAAACGCCCGCGCGTCGATGCGCTGTTCGCGGCGCCTGTGCTCGACGAGTCGCTTCGCGATCTGCAGGACACCGTCGTGGCCCTGACGGCGCAACTGCGTACCGAACACGCGGCGCGGCTGGCGGCGGAAGTGCGCGCCGACAAGGCCGAGGCCGCGCGCGACGAGATGCACCGGCGACGCCAGCGGCTGGCTGCCATCGGTGAGTCGACCGCCGAGTTTGCGCACCAGGTGCGCACGCCGCTCGCGTCGATGCTGCTGCACGCGAGCCGGCTCGAGCCACAGGACGAGCGCCAGGCGGAGGTCGCCGGCAAGATCGTCGCGGGCATCCAGGAGCTGCGACGCATGATCGACGACATGCTCGGCTTTGCCGCCGGCGTCGGTTGCGCCAGGCAGCACGTCAACGTCACCGAACTGTTGCACGAGGTGCGCGACATTCTCCTGCCGCAATTGGGCGAGGGTACGCAGGTCGCCGTTTCGGTCACTGATCCGTCGCTCGCCGTATTCGCGAACCGCGACGGCGTCAAGGGCGCACTGATGAATCTCGTGTGCAACGCCGACCAGGCCAGTACCGGCAGCATTGACATTCTATTGCACGCACACCGTTTTGCCGACACTGTGCACCTCTGCGTCACCGACGACGGCCCCGGCATTCCGGACGGCATTCGTGCGCGCTTGTTCGAGCCGTTTTTCACGACCCGCAGCCATGGCACGGGACTCGGGCTGGCGATCGTCAAAGCCGTCGCCGAAGCGCATGGCGGAAGCGTGGACATTCGCGCGACCGGACGCGGTACAAGTTTCAGCCTGCAGCTGCCGTGCGAGGCAGCGGGGAGTTCCGGGCCGTGAGCAACCCGGCCGTACTGATCGTCGATGACGACGCCACCCTGCGCACGGCGCTTTGCGAGACGCTCGCGACCGGCGAATACCCGGTGCTCGAGGCCGACAACGGTAACGCCGCCCTCGATCTCATCGCGTCCGAGCGCGTGGGCCTCGTGGTCACGGACTGGCACATGCAGCCGCTGGACGGCATCAGCCTCCTGACGCGCATTCGCGAACGCTACCCCTCGTTGCCGGCCGTAATGATGACGGCCCACGCCAGTATCCAGAATGCGGTCGAGGTCATGCGCCAGGGTGCTGCCGACTATCTCGTGAAACCGTTCGATGCCGCGG
This sequence comes from Woeseiaceae bacterium, assembly GCA_041587435.1. Lineage (GTDB taxonomy): Bacteria > Pseudomonadota > Gammaproteobacteria > Steroidobacterales > Woeseiaceae > UBA1847. Next base: position 9,024 of record JBFGYM010000001.1, on the reverse strand, counting down.
CGTTGCAGGCTGTCGTCGACCGGCACCTGAATGTGTCTGTGCCGGAGGCCGGGCCGGTCGTCGCCGACGACAAGACCGTGGCGCTGCTGACCGTCGCGGAACGCGTGGCGCAAACCAGCGTCACCGTCACGATCAGCGGACCGAGCGGCAGCGGCAAAGAGGTTTTCGCGCGTTACATTCACGACTGCTCACCGCGAAGTGCGCGGCAGTTCGTGGCAATCAACTGTGCGGCGATTCCCGAGACCATGCTCGAGGCTGTCCTGTTCGGTCATGAGAAGGGCGCCTTTACGGGCGCGAGCGTGGCACACGCCGGAAAGTTCGAGCAGGCGAACGGCGGCACGTTGTTGCTCGATGAGGTGTCGGAAATGGACCTCGCGCTCCAGGCCAAACTGCTACGAGTCCTGCAGGAAAGGGAAGTCGAGCGGCTTGGCGGTAGCCGGCCGATCCCGCTGGACGTGCGCGTGCTGGCAACGACGAACCGTGACCTGCGGCAGCACGTTGCGGAGGGCAAGTTCCGCGAGGACCTCTACTATCGCCTCAACGTCTTTCCGCTGTATGTACCACCACTGTCGGAGCGGCGTGGCGATATTCTGCCACTGGCCGAACTCGCGCTGCGGCGTCACGGCAGTCGAGGGGTTCGCATGACCCAGGCGGCGCGCGATGCGTTGCTGGCACACCCGTGGCCCGGCAATGTGCGCGAACTCGATAATCTCTTGCAGCGCTCGCTGATTCTCCTCAGCGGCACCGAGCTCGACGCCGCCGATCTCGCGTTCGAAGAAACGCCCGGCGACGGCGGTGAGCAGGACCTGAGCGAGGGCCTGAAGAACCATGAGTTCCAGTTGATCGTCGACGCGCTGCGGGCGCACGGCGGCAGGCGCACCGCGGTTGCCGAAGCGCTCGGTATCAGCGCCCGCAGTCTGCGCTACAAGCTGGCACGCATGCGCGCGGAAGGCGTTGCAATACCCGGAGAAACGCCATGAACACCATCGATACGAGCCACCTGCTGCAGCAGATCCGGACCCTCGGTCGCGACCTGCAGCCCGTCAAGACGTCGCAGCCAGGGTCCGCCGGTGAGTTCGGCAACGTGCTGAAGTCGACGCTGCACTCGGTCAACTCGGCACAACAGGAATCTGCAAGGCTCAAGGCCGGCTTCGTCAGCGGCACCGGCGAGCACAGCCTCGCCGAAGTGATGATCGCGTCGCAAAAGGCCGACCTGGGATTCCGCGCCGTCACCGAGGTGAGAAACAAGCTGATTACGGCCTACCAGGACATCATGAACATGCCGGTGTGAACCGGCGCCCGAGAATCGACCCAGGATGCAATGAGCTGCCATGGATAACCAACACGTCGTAGAACCCGCGATCGCCACGCCGACGCAGATCAGCCTGCTCGGTGTTCTGCGAATTCCCGCCGTACGGCAGGTGCTTCTCCTCATCGGCGTGGCGGCAGCCGTCGCCGTGGGATTTGCCATCGTGCTCTGGTCGCAGTCGCCCGGATACACCCAGCTCTACGGCGCGCTGGCTCCCGGCGAAGCCTCGCAGGTTGCCGACGCATTGAAGACGGCCAACATCGAGTACAAGTTGAGCGACAATGGCACCATTCTCGTGCCAGGAGGGCGAATCCACGAGGCCCGCATGGAACTGGCCGCGCAGGGACTGCCGCAAAGCGTCACGGCCGGCATGAGTGCGATGCAGGAGCAGTCGAGTTTCGGCGTCAGCCAGTTCATGGAAAACGCGCGCTACCAGCACGCTCTCGAAGCGGAGCTCGCACGGACGATATCGTCGCTCGGGGCGGTGCGCGAAGCGCGCGTGCATCTCGCGTTACCCAAGGAGACGGCATTCCTGCGCGATTCGAAAAAGGCCAGCGCCTCCGTGCTGCTGCAGTTGTTCCGCGGGCGCGTGCTGGAGTCCGACCAGGCATCGGCGATCGTTCACCTGGTGGCCTCGAGCGTGCCTAACCTTGTCGCGAGCGACGTTACGCTGATCGACCAGAACGGTCGTCTGCTGAGTTCTGGCGCCGCGCCGGCCACCGACGCGCTCGCCGCCACGCAGTTCAAGTATGCGCGGCAGCTCGAGGAAAACTACAAGCGGCGCATCGAAGACCTGCTGACGCCGCTGGTCGGCGTCGGACGCGTGCGGGCCGAGGTCGTTGCCGACATCGACTTCACCTACGTCGAGGAGACGCGCGAGTCGTTTGATCCTGCGCGCGCCGTCGTGCGCAGCGAGCAGCTGCGCGAAAACGAGATCGTCGGCCAGTCGGCGAACGCCGCCGGTATTCCGGGAGCGTTGAGCAACCAGCCGCCGGCGGCGACCGGGCTGCCCGCCGAGGAAACGCGGTCGGAGTCTTCGCAATCAGGCCCGGTCAATTCGTCGCGCAGCAGCACCCGCAATTACGAGGTCGACAGGACCATACGCCATACGCGACCCCAATCGGGCGCGATTCGCAAGCTGTCCGTTGCCGTGCTCGTCGACGGCGCGCCCGCCGGTGGCGAACCGTCCGACACGGCCGTGGCCGACGCCGACATCGAGCGGTACACCGCACTCGTCAAGGAGGCGGTGGGTTTTAGCGAGGATCGCGGCGATACCGTCGTCGTGCTCAGCGAGGCGTTCCTCAGTGTCGAGCAGGCGGTCGAGGCCGAGCCGCCCGCGTTCTGGGAGAAGCCGTTTTTCCGCGACGCAGCCAAGCAGGTCCTCGGTGCCGGGCTGGTGCTGGCGATCGCGTTCGGTGTGCTGCGCCCGATATTGCGCGGCGTCGTGACCGGTGGGCAGGTGGTGTCCGGCGAGTACATACCGCGCGGCGGCGATTTCGCCGGCGCGGGCGCTTACAACCCGTCGCAAATCGGCGGCGGCGCCGCCGCCATTGCGCCGCCGAGCTACGACGAAAAAGTTGCGGCCGCCAGAAACATTTCGGGCCACGATCCCGCGCGCGTGGCGCAGGTCGTCAAGAAGTGGGTGACCGCCGATGAGTAGCACCGGCGAATTCAAGATGTCGGGGACGGAGCGCGCCGCGCTCCTGCTCATGACGATCGGCGAAAACGAGGCGGCGGAAGTGCTCAAGTTCATGGGCACCAACGAGGTCCAGAAGCTCGGCACGGCGATGGCTTCGCTGAAGAGCGTCAGCCGCAACGATGCCGACCGGGTACTGGAGATGTTCATCATGGACGTCGAAGACCAGACGGCGCTGGGTGTCGATACCGAGAACTACGTGCGCAAACTCCTCGGAAACGCGTTCGGCGCAGCCAAGGCCAACGCCTTCATCGAGCGTATCGTCAGCGGCGACGACGCCAAGGGCCTCGAAGCGCTGAAATGGATGAGCTCGCGCGAAGTCGTCGACATCATCCAGGATGAGCATCCGCAGATCATCGCGATCGTGCTGGCCTTTCTCGACTCGGCGCAGGCGGCCGAAGTCGTCGAGAAACTGCCTGCCGAGATTCGCTCGGATATCGTCATGCGCGTCGCTCGGCTGACCGACATCCAGCAAAGTGCCCTGGCAGAAATCGAGACGCTCATCGCGAGCAAGTCGGCCGATGCCGGGCGCGGTGGGACGCGCAACGTCGGCGGAGACAAGGTCGCAGCAAGCATCGTGAACGCCCTCAAGCCGGAACGGGGCGAGGCGCTTCTCGCCGAGATCAAGGAAAGAAACGTCGAGTTGTCGGAGCGCATCGAAGAGATGATGTTCGTTTTCGATACGCTGCTCGAAGTCGACGACCGGGGCATCCAGGCCCTCCTGCGCGAGATCAACAATGAGATGCTGGTCATTGCGCTCAAGGGATGCGACCCGGCGATCAGCGACAAGATCCTCGGCAACATGTCGAAACGCGCCGCCACGCTGCTGCGCGAAGACATGGATGCCAAAGGCCCGATCCGCCTGAGCGAGGTCGAAACGGCGCAGAAGGAGATTCTCGATATTGCGCGGCGCCTCGCGGATTCGGGCGACATCAATCTCGGCACGGGCGGCGAGGAATATGTCTGACGGCGGCGCTTCAGAGAAGGCAGCACGCTGGGACGTGCCGGCCATCGACGGCTCGAGCGGCCCGGGCGTCCTGACCGCCGGACGGCTGCAGGAATTGCAGAAGCAGGCCTACGACGAGGCCTACGAAAAAGGCCTCGCCGACGGCATCGCCGCAGGCCAGGCGGAAATCACGAAACGCGCCGCCCGCTACGATCAACTGCTGCAGGCGCTCTGCGAACCCTTCGATCAACTCGACGAGTCGGTCGAGACGCAGCTCGTCGAACTGAGCATCGCGCTGGTCAAGCAGCTGTTTCGGCGGGAAATCAGGATCGACCCGAGTCACGTCATCGGTGTCGTGCGCGAAGCGATCCAGGCATTGCCCGTCGCGAGCCGCAGTATCCAGGTGCATCTGCATCCCGACGACGCCACGCTCGTGCGCGAATCGCTGGCCCCCGCCGAGGGTGACACGATGTGGCGCGTCGTCGAGGACCCGCTCATGACACGAGGCGGATGCCGGGTTACGACAGACGCGGCGCAGATCGATGCAACGGCGGAATCGCGCCTGCACGCGGTGATCAGCCGCTGCCTGGGCGACGAGAGGCATCGATGAGCGCGGACGTGATCGCAGGGCCCGACGGGAACCGCAATCTCGAGCGCAGCCTGCGGCTCGGGCGATACATCGATCGCGCCCTGGACGACGCGCCGGAACTCGTCGTCGAGGGCTTGCTGCGCCGCACGGTCGGCCTCGCGATGGAGGCGGAAGGCTGCCACGCGGCACTCGGAGGGCGTTGTGACGTGGTGGCCACGGACGGACGGCGGGTGGAGACCGAAGTGGTCGGATTCGCCGGCGAGCGCCTGTTTCTCATGCCGATCGGCGACATGCGCGGCGTCGTGCCCAATGCGCGCGTCATCCCGGTGGCCGAAGCGCCGAAGATCGCGGTCGGGGGCGACTTGCTCGGCCGGGTACTCGACGGCCGCGGCAAGCCGCTGGACGGCGGCAAACCGATAGCGTCGACGACATCGGTGCCGCTCATGGGCGAGACGATCAACCCGTTGCGGCGGCAACCCATTCGGCAGCAGCTCGACGTCGGCATTCGATCGATCAACTCGCTGCTGTCGGTCGGGCGCGGCCAGCGCCTCGGCCTGTTCGCGGGCAGCGGCGTCGGCAAGAGCGTGCTCCTCAGCATGATGACCCGCAACACCGAAGCGGACATCGTCGTCGTCGGACTGATCGGCGAACGAGGCCGGGAAGTGCGCGAGTTCATCGAACACTCGCTCGGCGACGAGGGTATGCGGCGCTCGGTCGTCGTCGCGACGCCGGCCGACGATACGCCGCTGATGCGCCTGCACGGCGCGTGGCTGGCGACCGCCGTCGCGGAGTATTTTCGCGACCAGGGCAACAACGTGTTGCTGCTCATGGATTCACTGACGCGCTTTGCCCAGGCGCAGCGCGAGATCGCGCTCGCCATTGGCGAACCGCCGGCGACCAAAGGCTATCCGCCCTCCGTATTCGCCAAGCTGCCACAGCTTGTCGAGCGCGCCGGCAACGGCGCGGAAGGAGGCGGCTCGATCACGGCGATCTACACGGTCCTTGCCGAAGGCGATGACCACACCGACCCGATCGTCGATGCGGCGCGCGCGATTCTCGACGGACACATCGTATTGTCGAGAGAGATGGCGGATGCAGGCATCTACCCGGCCGTGGACGTCGAATCCTCGGTCAGTCGCGCGATGAACCAGTTCACGTCCGATGCCCAACAGCAACTGGTGATGCGTTTCAGGCAGGCGTATTCGACGTACCGCGAAAACCGCGACCTGGTCTCGATCGGGGCCTACCAGGCCGGCAGCAATCCGCAGCTCGACGAAGCGATTGCGCTGTGGCCCCGGATGCTCGACTTTCTGCGCCAGCACCGCAACCGGCGTGTCGACGCAGAGTCGGCGCTGAAGCAGCTGCGCGCGTTGTTCGAACCCGACACCCACGCGGCGGCGGAGCCTGAATGAGGCGCAGCAGCGACAAACTCGGCAACGTGAGAACGCTGGCCCGCTCCGAGGAACGCAAGAGCGGCATGGCTGCGGGCCGGCTGCAACAGCGCCTCGATGAGCAGCTTACACGGCTCGGCGAACTGAACGCGTTTCGGCACAACTACGCGAATCGCCCGGTAAGCAACGTCAGCTCGGCGCACTGGAAGGACTACCAGTCCTTCCTGAGTCGGCTCGACCGCGCGGTGCGGTCGCAGCAACAAATCGTGCGGGATTGCGAGAAGAACCTCGAAGCCCAGCGCCAGCGCTGGATGGTGAAGCGCCAGCGGCTCGAATCCCTCGACCGGGTCCTCGAGAAGAACCGGGCGCGCGAAGCGGCCTACCAGGAGCGCCTCGAGCAACGGCAGCTCGACGACCTGGTGCGGCCGCCCGAGGCAGGCATCGGCGAGGAGTAAAGCTGGCACGCATCTTGCTTTTCTAAACGTGATACTGACCCGCACTGACGAGGACCGCGCATGCTCGCGACAATGAACCTGCAACTCCTGACGACGCTGACCACGGATGCCCCGTCCGACATGGCGCCGGCCGCGGCGCAAACACCGGGCCGCCAGCCGCTCACGGTGGACGGCGGGTTTGCCGATCTGCTGCGCCTGCGCGCGGCACCGGGCCCGGCGGCCGGGGAGCCGCGCGGCGAGTTCCTGCCGAGAGGCGGCAATGAATTGCCGGCACCGACACCGCTGCCATCGGGTTCCCGGCGCGAACCGCTGCTCGAGTTGCCGGCTGCCATGGACGACCGCTTGACCGCCGGCAATGCCGAACTCGCGTTTGCGGCCCGGTGGCCGGCCGAGCCGCCGGTGCCTGAAGCGAGCGGGACCGGGACGGCCTTGCCCGGAACGACCCTGCCCGGCGCGGACCTGCCGGAGTCCATGTGGCCCCCCGGCCTGATGGCGCTGGTCGAGGACGCGTTCCCCGGGGACGAGCGGCCGGCGTCCTGGCCGCTCGATGCGGGTCAGCGCGCCCAACGGCCCGCCGAGACCGCGGCGGTGACGGTGCCAACGGCGTCGCAGGCGCTGAAGCCGGCGGCGGCCGAACCGCCGGCCATGCCGCAGGGGATCCCGGCGGCATCGCCGCAACGCGCGGACGCGGCACCGGTCGAATGGCCGCCGGCCCAGCGCGCCGATAGCCCTCGCCAGGCCGAGCCGGCCCCCCAGCCGGCGGCGGCGGACGGCACGCGGGCCAACCTCCTTGCCGAAGGCCAGGTCGTGCCGCGCGTGCTGGCCATGCCGGAGAACGCGCTGCAAGGCGAACGCCCGGCAGCGGCGGCGACGGCACCGCTGTCGCAGGCAGCACCATCGCAGTCGCCCGCGACGGCTAACGTGGCGGATTCGAGGGCCGCGGGGCTGATTCCCGGCGCGACCGGCGAGCTGATACGCACGCCGGTCGGCGAGCCCGGCTGGGGCGACCGCATCGGTGAACGCGTGCTCATGATGGCCGGCAGCCAGACCCAGCAGGCGGAAATCCGCCTCACGCCGGCCGAGCTGGGACCGGTGCGCGTGCGAATCTCTATGGAAGAGGGCGCGGCACACGTGACCTTCCAGGCCCAGCATGCCGTTACGCGCGAAGCCATCGAGGCGGCCATGCCGCGACTTCGTGACATGCTGGCGGAGAATGGACTGTCTCTCGGGCAGGCCAGCGTCGGCGGCGACTCCGTGGCCGAAGGTCAGCGCGAGGGCGACAACGCGCCGCGCACGGCCGGCACGGATGGCGCCCAGTCGAACGATGCCGACGAGCTGGCGCCGGCCGAACGACAAAAAACCGTCGCTTCCGACAGCCTCGTCGATACGTTCGCCTGACACGCCAATTTTCCGTCAGGACGGGCGCCCGCCGGGGGCCTGTGGAATCACATAAAACACTGAAAAATATATAGAAAACCCTCTCGCTCTGCGATTGGCACGGCCCTTGCATCTCCATGGACAGCACTTGAGTGGAGCAAGCAATGGCTGAAGAAGACACACAGGACGAGGCACCCGTCGAAGCCAAGGGCGGCCTCATGAAGAAGCTGATGCTGGTCGTCGGCGCGCTCGCGATAGCCGGCGCCGGCATGTTCGCCGGCATGACCTTCCTGGGCGGTGAATCGCCGGCCGACGACGCCGAGGCGGCCATGGAGACCGAGCCCGCCGACGGGCCGGCCATCTACCAGAGCCTGCACCCGCCGCTGGTCGTGAACTTCAAGGACGAGTTCGGCGACCCGCATTTCATGCAGATTACGATGGAAGTGATGGCTCGCGACCAGGTGGTCGTCAATGCGGTGCGCGAACACATGCCCGTCATTCGCAATGCGCTGATTCTGCTGTACGCAAACGCCATCTACGAGGAAGTGACGACGCACGACGGCAAGAAGCAGATGCTGGCCGACGGTCTCGCGGAGATCCGCCGCGTCATGACCGAGCAGATTGGCGAGCCCGGCGTCGAGGCCGTGTATTTCACTTCACTCGTCATCCAGTAGGCCGTTCGATGACCGATCCTGTACTGACAGACGACGAAAAAGACGCATTGCTCGACGGCATGTCGACGGGCGAGATCGAGGTGCACTCGAGAAAGGGTCCGACTTATGCGTCGGTCCAGGACTTCGACGTCGGGCCGCGCTCGCGGATCACCACCGACAGCTATCCCCGGCTGCAGAGCCTGAACCGGCAATTCGCCGGGCGTATCGACAAGCTGGTCGAGCAATTGCTCAACACGGAATCGGAAGTGACGTTCGAACGCCTGCGCACGCTGACGTTCAGCGACTTTTGCGAACGGGTCAACGGACTCTCGATGCTGATCGAATTTGCTCCGCAGCCGCTGCAGGGCTCGGCATTGATTAACCTGGACGCGGTGGCGGTCGAGTTGCTCGTCGAGACGTTCTACGGCGGCAACAGCGACGACTCCGGACGCCAGGATGCCGACTTCTTCACGCCGGGTGAGATCAGTGTTGCAAAGCTGTTTGCCAACGTCGTACTGAGCGTCACGGAAGACGTCTGGGGCCCGCTCGAGAAGTTCGACTTCAAGCTGCTCGGCACGCATCTGAACTCGGGCGTCATCGACTGCGTG